>JADJTG010000018.1 GCA_016711285.1 Sphingobacteriales bacterium | reverse complement strand
TTATTGGGTGGTAAAATTAGATGCACTCAGAAATATACGATAGAAAATACAATTGGTGGAAGTGGTTATGATGAGCTTTTATCAGTTCAACAAACTACAGACAGAAGCTATACTCTTGGGGTGCAGATTCTTCTATTTCAGGCGATAAAACCGAAAGCCTCACAAGGGCAATCTAGTTATTGGGTGGTAAAATTAGATGTTTCAGGGAATATACAATACTTAAGAAGAAACTACGATTGGGGAGCAGTGATTGGGATAATCTAACTTCAATTCAGCAAACTACAGGACGGCGGCTATATTCTGGGAGAGGCTCAGTGCTTCTAATATCTCAGGCGATAAAACCGAAAACTCACGGGGGCGTAATGATTATTGGGTAGTGAAATTAGATGCATCAAGGGAATATACAATGGCAAAACACGATTGGAGGAATGATTATGATTAGCTTAACTCAATTCAACAAACTACAGACGGCGGGTATATTCTTGGAGGTAAATTATATTAATATTAGAGACGGTGTGCTATATTGCTGATTATTGGGTGGTAAAAATTAAATGAGAATGGAAATATAGCATGGCAAAGACGGTTGGCAGCAGTGGTGATGATTGGCTCTTTCTATTTCTCAAACTACGGACGGCGGCTATATTCTAGGAGGCTATAGTTATTCTAATATTTCAGGCGATAAAACCGAGAACTCACAGGGACTTGATGATTATTGGATTATCAAGTTAGGTTCTTTATTGGCAACAATGTACCTTGTTCTGTGGCAGCTCAGTTTTCTTTACCGCCGCCCCAACTGCTCGGTACAACATATACCTTCACCAACAATAGCACAGGCGGTGCCACCATCTACCAATGGAAAGTAAATGGTAATGATGTCAGCACCACCACTGGATTTAACGTACACTTTCTAATGCCGAACATATACTGTTTCTCTGAAGGTAGGAAACGGCTTTGCAGCGATATTCTTAGTCAGGAAATTACCATCAACGGCTCGGTAAACGATTTGGGAGTTGGGCGAAGATGTTTATTACCTGCGGGGAAGATAGTATTGTTTTGGATTGCGGTGTCAGCGATGCGCTATTTTATATTTGGGATAAAGACGGTATCAATATAGGTAATACACAAAGTATCAGTATTACAGAATCGGGTACTATCATATATCTGTAATGGATGCTTGTAATCAGGTGGCTGCCGATACCATCAGTGTGGTATTAGACGACGATTGTGTATGGCTCGGCGATGCCAACAATGATAATATCGTCAATTATTTGGATTTGTTGCCAGGACTTAATTATGGAGATACGGGAGCCGGTCAGATGAATGCTTCCCTCAATTGGGAGGCGCAATCCTGCCCCTGATTGGGGATTTAATAATACAACCGAGTATATGAAACATAGCGATTGTGACGGTAATGGTATTATTGACAATAATGATCCCAATGCTATATTGATAAATTACGGAGAAACACATGGCACTTTGGTACCTGCCGAGTCGATTCTTCCGACATTATCGTAATAGAAACGCAGCTGCGGTATTTTGCCTCCCGCATCCAGCAACAATACCCTGATTTCGATGGATATATATCTGAATAATACACAAAATGCAACCATCACTTCTTACGGAATTGCTTTTAGAGTGTATTATGATATCCCAATGCAAATCAGGTGAATAACATATTTTGGATTTTAATGACTCTTGGCTCGGAACGTATGGCGTAGATATGACAGCAGTCTATCGGCACTTTCCTACCAGCACCACAACAGGCTATGGTGAGGTGGCTATTACGCGCCTTAACCGTCAAAATCGTGTAGGCAGCGGTAAAATATGTACAGCAATAGCCGAAGTGGATTTGGCAGGAGCAGCAGATGAGCAATCTATTTATTTTACGTTAGAAGAACAACAGATGGTAGTAGCCGAAGGGTATTTTATTCCGGTGGGTATTTTAGGCAATATGGGCGGAAATACCAGCCGTTTTGCCCTTTATAACCTTGCTACGATTCTGCCCTGCCAATCCAAGATTAGTCTTAGTGGCATATTGACTAATGGTATAGTTACTTATCAGACAAGTGTTAGTATAATAAGTATTCAAAAGATAAAGAGCGGTGTAACGCAAGTGTTGAGCCGAAAAAAATTATTTTAAATCCGGGCTTCAACGCACAGGCGGGTTGTGATTTTCGGGCATATATCGCACCTTGTTCTGAAATCGGAGAAGCAGAACCTGCCAAACAACAGGGAACTGTTTCATCATCTTCCATTTCTGCTCCCTCATTTATAGCGCAAATAGCCCCTAATCCGGCTGCTGATTACAGTGTATTGAGCTTTCAAAGTGCCGAAAACGGAACGGCGGTGATAGAAGTTTTTGATTTGCAGGGCAGAAATGTTTTGAATGGCTATCGCCAAGATGTGGAAACAGCACAAAATTATCAAATCTATTTCCATACGGCAGGGCTTCCGGCAGGTTTATATTTTGTAAAAATACAAATACAAGGAAGGGAGCAGATTTTCAAAATGAAAAAAGAATAGCATAATAGTATAATGAAATATTTTTACTATTACTTATGAGCTATCTTTTTAACACCTTTTTTTGCACATGCAAGCAAGACTGTCTCGTCCTTTGGTGAGGCAGTCTTTTTTTTATGGAAGCCCCGCAACGAAAATTGCAGAACGATGAATAAAAATTTCAATCATCAGCAAAAAATAAAAATAGAGTCTTAGAAAAGATATACTTTTGCAGGTATTCCATACTTAATCATTTTGTGTAACCAATCATTGAAGAAAAGATACTGAAAAATGGCTGAAATAATTCGCATGCCGCGTATGAGCGACACGATGACCGAAGGAAATATTGTAGCTTGGCACAAAAAAGTGGGCGATACCGTGAAAAGCCGGCGACGTACTTGCCGAAGTAGAAACCGATAAAGCCACGATGGAGCTGGAAAGCTATCACAACGGAGTGCTGCTCCATATCGGTGTTCCCGCAGGGCAAGCCGTCAAAGTAGAAGGAGTGATTGCTATTTTGGGCAAAGCCGGCGAAGACATCAGTGCTTTGCTCACCGCCGATAGTGCTGCCCCCGCAAGTACCGCCACTACACCGCCGCCTGCCGCTCCCGCCGCCGCCGAACCTGTGGCTGCTCCTTTGTCTGCCACCCCCGTACCCGCACAGGAAACCTCTGACGGCAGGCTCTTGGCTTCGCCCTTAGCCAAAAAAATCGCCGCCGATAAAGGCATAGACTTGCGCCAAGTGCGCGGCTCCGGCGATGAGGGGCGCATCGTAAAGCGCGATGTGGAAACTTTCGTTCCTGCCGCCGCCCCCGCCAAAAGCTCCGAAGCTGTCGCCGCTCCCACCTACGTCATTCCTGCCTACAACGGCGAAGAAGAATTTACCGAAGTGGCAACTTCGCAGATGCGCAAAGTGATAGCCCGCCGCCTCGCCGAAAGTATGTATTCCGCACCACACTTTTACCTGACCACCGAAATAAATATGGACAAAGCGGTGGCAGCCCGCGAGCGACTCAATGAATTTTCACCCGTGAAAATTTCTTACAATGATATTGTCGTAAAAGCCGTTGCTATTGCATTGCGTCAGCACCCTGCCATCAATGCCGCTTGGCTCGACGACCGCATTCGCTACAACAAACACATCCATATCGGTATGGCAGTAGCTGTAGAAGACGGTTTGTTGGTGCCTGTTATTCGTTTTGCTGACCAAAAATCCCTCAGCCACTTAGCCGCCGAAGCCAAACAAATGGCGACCAAAGCCCGCGAGCGCAAACTCGCACCACAAGAAATGGAAGGCAGTACTTTCAGTATCAGCAATTTGGGTATGATGGATATTGACGAGTTTACCGCTATCATCAATCCGCCCAATAGTTGCATATTGGCAGTGGGCAGCATCCGCGAAATGCCCCGTGTTATCAATGGTACTATTCAAGTGGCACATGTGATGAAAATGACCCTCTCCTGCGACCACCGCGTAGTTGATGGCATGACGGGCGCAAAATACCTCAAAACATTAAAAGACCTTTTGGAAGAGCCGATGCGCTTACTCGTATAGAGAGATACATTTTTATTTTTTTTATAAAAGAACAAATCCCCCTTGAACACACTTTTCTGTAAAGTTGTCAAGGGGGATTTAATTATGGAAAAAAAATAATTATCAGATAAAAAATTGCTTTATCTACTACTACAAAAAATAAAATGCTTCGTGTTGTATTTTATTAAAGAAAGTCGGAAAAAGCTGTTCGAGAAAAAAATGAGCAGTTATTTTACTTTTTGCAATTTGCCGCGCCACAATTCTGTTGAATGGTTGTAAATATGAACAATATAACAACCAGTTTGGAGCTCGGATATATCCATTCTGTTGCCTGTACCCACAAATTGAGCCGCTTGCTTGCCCTGCATATCATACAATACAATGGTAGCCTCTTCGTTGAGTCCGCTTACATACAAAAAATCGGCGGCGGGGTTGGGAAAAACACTCAATGCCATCGCCGAACCTGTAGCAATATTATCAAGATGAAATGCCTGTTTTGCGTTCCGCCGTTATTCTCGGGTTGTTGGTTTTCGTCAATAATTACATCAATAATCGGTGTTTTGCTCACTGTAGGTTTGTCAGTGCTGCCGCCTTTGCCTCCTGCCGCATCATCAATGGCATTGGTATCGCCTTGATGACTGTGCTGGTTTTTAGCATCTACCCACACCGAAGCAGTAGTAGGTTCATTGCGTTCTGCACCTGCTATTACATCAATAACAGGAGTGATGCGTATTTTTCCATTAATAACAGCTTGAGCATGCGAAATAGATGCTGGTAGAACACATAGGCACAGTGTAAAAAATAACTTTTTCATTGAAAAAAATAAATTTAGGGTAGAATAATGTAAAAGATAGCGTTCTTAGATATATTGACGAAAGTATTATTTTATTTTATAAAAGAAAATAACAAAAAACACATTTTTTTAAAAATTTTATACTTTATTAATAACAATAATTGTTTGATTATCATATTTTTATGTCTTTTGTTTACTTGTTTTTTATCAAGAAAAATGACAATGGTTATTTTGAAATTTTATTCGTAAAAAAGGGGCGAATGAATAAATTGTTTTGTTTTTTCAGAAAATAAATACCTTCGCATACTTATTTCTATCAGCATTATTGCTGTATCATTGACACAAAACTAAATATTTGCTTGTTTTTACTGATATGAGATTACCCAAACAACTTATTATTACTTGGTTGGTGATGGGGTGGGGGATATGTACAACGCTTATTACACAGGCTCAATCTTTTTACGATACATCAATTGTAGTGGGGGCGGCTCGTTTGGAGCAATATGTGCCTTTGCTGAAAGGTAAAAAGCTGGCTTTGGCGGTCAATCATACTTCGCAGGTGAAGGGGCAACATCTGGTAGATATTTTGCGGGCGCAACACTTGGATATTGTGAAAATATTTGCGCCCGAACACGGTTTTCGGGGCACTGCCGGAGCCGGCGAACTCATCGCTTCGGGCAAAGATGCGAGTACCGGCATAGAAGTGGTGTCGCTCTATGGCAAACACAAAAAACCCGATGCCGCCGACCTCGCCGATGTGGATATGGTGGTTTTTGATATGCAAGATGTGGGGGTGCGTTTTTATACCTATTTGTCCACACTGCATTATATTATGGAAGCCTGCGCCGAACACAATAAATTTTTGGTGATTTTAGACCGCCCCAATCCCAATGGTTTTTATGTGGACGGTCCCGTTTTAGAGCCGGAGTTGAAAAGTTTTGTAGGTATGCACCCGATTCCGGTGGTGCATGGCTGCACTTTCGGCGAGTTGGCGTGTATGATAAACGAAGAGGGCTGGCTTAAAGGCGGTATGTCGTGCAATTTTGAGGTGATTCCCTGTCTGCACTATACCCACCGCAGCTACTACGAACTGCCCGTCAGACCATCACCCAATTTACCCAATATGAAAGCCGTATATCTGTATCCTTCTTTGTGTTTGTTTGAGGGCACCCCCATTAGCGTGGGGCGCGGCACAGATATTCCTTTTCAGGTGTTGGGCTGCCCGAAATGCCATCTCGGTTCTTATCGTTTTACGCCGCAATCCAACACGGGTGCGCCAAATCCGCCTTTTAAAAACGAAACCTGCCACGGTACCAATTTGAGTGCTTTGCCTTTAGAAGAATTGCGTAAAATCGGCTTTTCATTGTCGTATATCCTTGATTATTACAATGATTATCAGGGTAAATTTGAGTTTTTCAATAAAGATTTATTTTTTGATAAATTAGCCGGAACAACACAATTGCGCCGCCAAATAGCGGAAGGCAAAAACGAAACCGCCATCAAATCTGTATGGCAGTCAGACTTGGAACGCTACAAAACAATGCGCAAGCGTTATTTATTATATCCCGATTTTGAATAAAAAATAATTTCTTATTGTTTTTTTGTTCTAAAATGTTTATTTTAAACGAAAAATATATTTTAATTTTTTTATTTAAAATTACCACTGAATAAAATGTAAAACAAAAAACTTTGTTTTGCAATATTCTTTTTGTTGCTTTTCTGCTATTCAAAAATTGCTTTGTACCTTTGTTGAAGAAAACAACCATACACTCCCCGATGACCGATACCATTAAGATAGGCATTTTGCGAGAAGAAAAATTCCTGCCGATGCGCGTGTACCGCTTTCGCCGCAACAATGCCGTTTGTTGCTGGATACTTATCCGCAAGTGCAATTGGCAGTAGCTCCTTCGCCACACCGTTGTTTTTCCGATGCCGACTTTGAAACCTTACACATTCCGATGCAGCAGGATTTGAGCGATTGCGATATTTTGTTGGGTGTAAAAGAAGTGCCGCCTTCTTGTATTGTAGCCGATAAAACGTATTTGTTTTTTTCGCATACTATCAAAAAACAAGCGCATAATCAAAAATTATTGCGGCAAGCCTTAGACCAAAAAATTCGTCTCATTGATTACGAATGTCTGCGCCGCCCCGATGGAAAACGCATCATAGGATTTGGAAGATATGCAGGCATTGTAGGTGCGCACAATGGTTTGCAGGCTTTGGCGAAAAATTGAATTTGTACGATATTCCGCCGCATACAGCTACCAAAATTTTGAAGCCATCAAAGCCGATTATGCTAATTATCGCTTTCCGGCGGTAAAAATTGTCAATACCGGCAACGGCAAAGTGCCCAATGGCTCGCGGGAAACGCTGTTGGCAGCAGGTATCCGCGAAGTGTCGCCGGAGGCTTTTTTGACACAACAATTTGATGAAGCAGTATTTGTGCATTTGCATTATGAAAATATGTATAAGCACCGCTGCACGCATACCTACGATAAACAGGATTTTTACAAGCATCCGCACGATTATTACTGCGATTTTGCGCCTTACACCGAAGTAGCCGACCTTTTTATCAACGGTATTTTTTGGTTGCCCGAAGGACCTGTTTATTTTTCAAAAGAAGAAATGCGCCGCCCCGATTTCCGTATTCGCGTAATTGCCGACATCACCTGCGATATTGCGCCGCAATCTTCAGTGCCTTCTACTTTGCGGGCTACTCACATTGGCGATCCTGTTTTTGGATACGACCCTTATTGGGAGAAAGAAGTTGCTCCTTATCAGCCACATACTATTGAGGTAATGAGTATCGACAACCTCCCTAATGAGTTGCCGCAAGATGCTTCGGAGGAGTTTGGTAGAAAAATTTTGGAGGTGGTATTGCCCGAATTATTGCTGCCGCACAGCGATATTATTGAGCGTGCTACCCTTTGCAAGCAAGGCAAATTAGGGCAGTATTACACTTATTTACAGGATTATGCCGACGGCTTGCTTGTTGCAGCGGTATAATAAAGCACTGCTAAAAGCCTATGAGTAATGCCGTAAACCCTGTAGCCTCGGTTCATTTTTCGGGTCTTAATGCTGTTCGTTGTTTAGCAGCTTGCGGGGTGGTGCTGGCACATATCGAAGGATTTAAACAAAAAGCGCAACTGCCCAATTTGATGCACTTGCCTTTTATCAGCAATATAGGAACTCAGAGTGTAAAAGTTTTTTTTGTGCTGAGTGGTTTTTTGATAACCTATTTGTTGCTCGCCGAACAGCACACGAGGGGTACTATTCATACGCGCAATTTTTATGTACGCCGTGTTTTGCGCATTTGGCCTCTGTATTTTATGGTGGTGTTTTTAGGGTTTTTCGTGTTTCCTGCCCTGTGGATTCCTCCTTATTTCGGCGATGGTGTAGAGCCGCATTTTGCACTCAAACTCATGCTGATGCTCGTGATGTTACCCAATGTGGTATATTTGTATTTCGGGCATATTTTTGGCGTGGGCGTGCTGTGGTCTATCGGAACAGAAGAACAATTCTATCTGGCGATGCCTTTTGCGCTGCGGCGTGGTATTGGTAGGTTTTGGAAAGGTTTGTGGCGCATACTTTTTATAATACTTGCAATAAAAACAGCAGCAATGTTTTTATTATGGAGCGATAAGCATCATGATTACCTGCAATTTACTGATTTTCAAAGAAAAATAATCTGGGGCATACAACGATTGCTGGAGTATGATTGTATGTTGGTCGGTTGTATGACGGCTTATATTTATTTTCATCGGCAGCAAAGAATTTTGAACTGGATATATGCTAAAAAAACATTGATAGGGGCATTGGTAATTTTATTGTTGCTCCATACTGTTGCACCGCCTTTGCCTGTAATAGAAAATGTAGTATATAGCAGTTTGTATGCGGTGGTATTGCTTAATATTGCCACCAATTCTGACAGTATTTTGCAAATGCGTTCTCGTATTTTAGACCGTTTGGGACAAATTTCTTATGGTATTTATATGTATCATTCTTTTGTAGTAGCTTTGGCGATATATGCTGTGCAACGATGGCTGCCTACTTCCGGCGTATGGTTGCAAATGATGTTGCTGTATGTTTTGAGTTTTGGCGGGACTTTTTTGGTAGCGGCTCTTTCTTACCGTTATATTGAAAAACCACTGCTACGCCTGAAAGCAGCTTTTGCCGTAGTACACAGCAGCGACAGCTCACAACAAAAAAAGATTGACTATACTCAAAATAACACGCATTTTTATATATCATAATTTTTTGTTTTAGCTTTATCTTTGCATCATATTTTTTAATTTAAAAACTACAATTCTACAAGAATATTTTTTATGCGTTTATCCACATTTCTTTCTATCATATTATTGATAGCAACTCTCGCCGCCTGCCGCCAACCTTCTGCTACCGCTTCGCGCGATGATTTGTTGAATACCATCAAAGATTCAGAAAAATCAATGCTCGACAATAGCAATGCGCTCACCTTGGATACTGCCAAAGCGCGCGTGGTGATGAGCAGCTACGAACAGTTTTTAGCAGCATATCCCAAAGATTCTTTAGCCCCCGAAATTTTGTTCAAATCCGCGGAATATTACAAAACATTTCGTCAGTTTGATAAAAGTATTGCCAACTACAAAATTATTTCTGAGCAGTTCCCAACTTACGAAAAAGCCCCTCACAGCCTGTTCTTAATGGGTTTTATGAACGAAAATGATTTGAAAAACCTCAACGAAGCAAAAAAATATTACCAATTATTTTTGCAAAAGTATCCTCAACACGATTTGGCGGACGATGTGCAGTTTTCTTTGGATAATATGGGAAAAACTCCCGAACAGATCATGGAAATGTTGCAACAAAAACAAAAAGAAGTCCAACAACAGCAAAACAACACCAAATAGTATCATTTTTTCTTCTTTTTTCTCGAACAAAAAGAAAAATGGATAAAATAAACATCAAAAATAAACAGGTATTGGGGCTGCAACTGCCCACCGACCCGCGCTGGGTAAATTTGGCGGCGATGCAGTTGGAGGATATTCTCACCGACCACGCCTATTGCGAACAGAAAGCCGCTTCTACTTGTATTTCCATCATTCAGCGATTTTCGGAATATGCTCCGGTGGTGGAGGCTTTGGCTCCTATCGTCACCGAAGAGTGGGGGCATTTCAGGGCGGTGCTGCACGAACTCAAAAACAGAGGACTGAAACTCGGCAAGCAACGCCGCGATGAGTATGTTATTGCGCTGTTTGATTTTGTGCGCGGCGGCAGCACCAGAGACGAACAACTCGTGGAGCAACTTTTGTTGTGCGCCCTCATTGAAGCACGCAGTTGCGAGCGTTTTCGCTTGCTGTCGGAACAATTGGAAGATGAACACTTGCAGCGATTTTACCGCATTTTTATGGAGTCGGAAGCAGGACACTACCGTTTGTTTTTGGAGTTGGCAAAAAATTATATGCCCGAAGAAAAAGTATGGCAACGCTGGCGCGAATGGCTCGCCTTTGAAAAGGATTTGATGAGCCGCCTCACGCCCCGCGCCGACCGTATGCATTAGTTCAATTATCAAGAAAAAAGGATAGTTGTTTTTTTTATTTAATATCTAAATTGTTTGTTAATATAAAATATTTTAAATTATTGAATATCAATTTATTAATAAACTTTTTTTAATTTTAAATTTAAAACAAAAATTCAGGTTTTTTTATTTATAAAAATACACTTTGTACAATTTTTTATCACCATCAACCATTTAGTTTTTTTATCACATGGATATTTTAGGAATGATGAGCAAACTCAACGATTTGCAAGCCAAAATGGAAGCATCAAAAAAGAAATTAGACAGTATATTGATTGATGCCGAAAGCGGAGGTGTGCAAGTGACTGTAAGTGCCTCCAAAAATATACGCAATATTGATATTGCTGCCCACCTTTTTGACTCCTGCGATAAGGAGCAAATAGAAGATTTATTGATAGATGTGCTCAATAAAGCCTTCGCTCAAGCCGATCAAATTTCTTCTAATGAAATGGGAGCGGTGAGTAAAGATATGCTACCACCCGATTTGGGTAATATTCTTGGATAAAATTTATTCGTTTTACGATATTTATTCCGATGGATATGTCTTTGCCTGCGCCCTATAACGAAGTCATTTTTGTATCCGGCATTGGCACTGATGTAGGAAAAACGTTGGTGGCGGCAATTTTTTGCGAGGCACTGCAAGCGTATTATTGGAAACCCGTACAGTCCGGCGGCTTGGACTACAGCGATACTCAACAGGTGGCGGAGCGCATTACACAAGGCACTGCCGCTTGCTTGCCCGAAGCCTATCGCCTGCGCCTGTCTGCTTCGCCACATGCCGCCGCCGCCGCCGAAAACCGCACCATACAGCTGCAAGAGCTACGCCTGCCCGCACCGCGCCCTTTAGTCGTAGAAGGCAGCGGCGGCATACTCGTTCCCCTCAACAATACGCACACTTACGGCGACTGGCTCGCAGCGATGCGTTTTCCTACGGTGTTGGTGTCGCGAAATTATTTAGGCAGCATCAACCATACTCTTTTGAGCATAGAGGCATTGCGGCAGCGTGATATACCTTTGCTGGGCATTGTTTTTAATGGAGAAATCTATCCGGCGGGCGAAAATTTTATCCTGCAACACAGCCAACTTCCCTGTTTGCTGCGCATACCTGATATGCCGCACATCACGCCGCAACATATTCAGTCTTTGGCACAGCAACTCCGCAAACAATTAATGCTGCTTGCAGCAGGATAAAAAAAACGAAAGCACAAGTGTTTTGGATAGGATAAAAAAGATAAAAAATGGCGTTTATGTCAAAAAAATGGAACAATGTATTGAGCAAGCCTTGAAAAATCCTCGTACCTTTGGGCTGCAAATAAAAAATATACAGCCTTATATATATTGTTATGATAGAAGCCAATAACCCCGAACTCCGCTCTTGGATTGCCGTCAGCGAAGACAGTGATTTCCCGATACAAAATTTGCCTATAGGCGTATTTAAAACACCCACACTTTCGCCGCGCCTCGCCACTCGCATCGGTGATAAAGTGATAGATTTGCAGGTATTGGCGGAATTGGAGTTTTTTGAAGATTTAGGTATTAAAAAGAAAATATTCAGTCAGAGCAATATCAACGAACTGCTCAAATTGGGTAAAACCACTTGGCGGGCATTGCGGCAGCGTTTGTCGGATTTGTTTCGGGCGGAAAACCATAAAATAGGCAACAACAAAACCTTGCAAGCGCATATTTTGTATGCGGCAGACAGTGTAGAAATGTTGCTGCCCGTACATATCGGCAACTATACCGACTTTTATGCCAGCCGCGAACACGCCACCAATGTAGGTATTATGTTTCGGGGCAAAGAAAATGCACTGATGCCGAATGGTTTGCATTTGCCGGTGGGCTATCACGGCAGAGCCTCTTCTATTACAGTGTCGGGTACGGCGGTGCATCGTCCCAAAGGACAAATGCGCCCCAACGACAGCGAGCCGCCCGTATTCGGGGCTACGCGCCAGTTGGATTTTGAATTGGAAATGGCATATATTATGGGCGAAGGAAAACCGCTCGGACATCATATCGGCACGGAAGAAGCCGACGAATATATTTTCGGTTTGGCATTGTTCAATGATTGGTCGGCACGCGACATACAGCGTTGGGAATATGTGCCTTTGGGTCCTTTTTTGGGTAAAAATTTCTTCTCTTCGCTTTCGCCCTGGATAGTGATGTTAGATGCTTTAGAGCCTTTTCGCTGTGCCGCACCCGCTACCGAATTGCCGCTTTTGCCCTATTTGCAATACAACGGCGACAAAGCTTTGGACATTAACTTGGAAGTGTTGATAGGTAATGCCGCTTTTGCGCCGCATACCGTGAGCCGCAGCAATTTTAAATATATGTACTGGACAATGGAGCAGCAGTTGGCGCATCATACCGTCAATGGGTGTAATATTATGGCAGGCGATGTGCTGGCAAGCGGCACTATTAGTGGCGAAGCCGCCGACAGCTACGGCTCTATGTTGGAGTTGGCGTGGAAAGGCGAGCGACCTTTGGAAATGCCAGATGGCAGCAAGCGTGTATTTTTACAAGACGGCGATACCGTTATCCTGCGCGGCTATGCTCAAAAAGACGGTGTGCGGGTCGGTTTTGGCGGATTGTACAACGAAATATTGCCGTCTATTCCGGCTTAATTATTCATTTTTTCTTTTTTATAAAAAAGTAGATAGCAAAAAATAAAGGCAAACAACGCCTTGATTACAGTTTCCTATTTTGTTTTTTTATCGCTTAGTAGCCAGCACCATTTTTATTTTATTTTTAGCACCTATCTGCATCACATCTACCAAATCCTGCACAGTAAGCGACTCATCAAGGCGCAACACTACGGTAGGGTCGGAGATATTTGCCACAGACTGTTTGAGCGTATTTTCCAATTTGTCGGGAGCTACCGCTATATTATCCACAAAATATTGTTTTTCTGCATTTACCGTCAGCGTTACTTGCTTTTTGCTCAATGCCTGTGCACTCGACGATTTAGGCAGCATCACTTTGATAATACTCGGATTGGCAACTGTGGAAATAATAAGAAAAAACAGCAGTAAAAAAAACATAATATCATTGAGCGAAGCGGTGGTCACTTCGGCAGAAAATCGCCTGTTTCGTTTTAGTTTCATATTTTTTACAACATTGATTGGAAAAAACGCACTGCTCGGAAAAATTAAACTTTCTGCAATAAAAAAGATTTAAACTGTAAAGTTTGTTGTTGCATTTTCAAAATAAACCTATCAATGCGCGACTGCAACCAATGAAAACCGCTATAAGCAATTACGCCTACCACCAAACCGGTACCCGAAGTAATCATTTTTTCGTATAAACCGCCCGCTATAATACCTATGCTGATATTATCGGTGAGCGAAATATCATAAAAAATACGAATGATACCGGCAATAGTGCCGATAAAGCCTAACATGGGTGCAATTCCCGCAATCAATCCTAAAAAATATAAACTCTGCTCCATTTTACCAATTTCTATATTGGCACTGTCTTCCATCGCTGCTTCGATGCTTTCGGGGTGGTTGCCGATGAAACCGATACCCGTAGCAATAATGCGCCCAATGGCGTTGTTTTGAGTTTCGCAATAATGTTGAGCATCTTTCAAGCGGGCAGCCTGCAAACGCTCGCGCACTTCATTCATAAAATTGGGCGAATCGGCAGCAGCGCGGCTGATATAAAAATAGCGTTCGATGATAAAATACACACTCATTACAGAGAGTATCAGAATAGGTATCATTACCACGCCACCTTTCATCAGCAAATCCAAAAGGGATAAAGAGGCAGGTGTTGTTGCTACTGCGCTAGTATCCGCTTGCAATAAAAGAATAACAAATAATTGCATAAATATAAATGATTAAACAAATATAATATACCAATATGCAATGTGGCTTAAAAAAGAATGTTTTATAAGCAGAACACACAGAATAACTTGGCTTGTGCAAAAATGCAAAAAAAAATACAATTTGTTGCTATAAAAAACGAAAACCCTTGAGTATATATTTTGTCAGCCCTTTGCAAACAACTATTTTGTATTTTATTTCGTTTTGCCAACAAAATTTGATGGTGAATTGATGAGGACATATCAACAACTTCAAACGTTGGTATTTTTTTTCGGGCAGAGAAGTTTGTTGTTAAAAACAGACTCGCTTATATATCAAATAAAATAAAGTTTATGATTTTTAGTTAGTCGATACTGTGAAAAATTGAAATGAAATTATTTTTTTATAAGTAACTTAGCGTTAGAAATATATTTTAAACTAAATTTTAAATTAAATATTCAATTACAATAGCGGAGGAATATTATTATGGATAAGACGATGATATATAATAACATTTTAATTTTGATGCTATTACTAATATGTAATAATCAATCATATTCACAAGAATTGCCAACTAAAGAACTTCAATGGGAAATTATTGATACCTCCTCTATTAAATTATGCTTTATTGATACAAATATGGCTTTGGAATGGAGTAAACATCAAATCCCTATTGCACTTAAAGAACGACAGGGGGAGGAAAATTGGCAAATGACCTGGCCAGTAGATGCTTATGAATTGAACGTCTGTAATTCAGTAACTACGAAAATAAAAAATGAAAATTTGTATATAGTTATAGTCGTAGGATGCTCAGGAATAGCTTGTCAGAGTTTTTATATTTTTAAAGAGACAGGTCAGTACTGGGAATTAATAGCAACATCACAAGCAAGGTTATTTAAGCCGATCGAAATAGAAAATAGAGACGACAGAATAGCATTTAAATCTAATTCGATACAAATTGGCGAGTTACTTTTTTAGTGTTAAAATAGTAAGTAGTTGAGTCTATTTAGTTTATATTTTTTTGGTAGTGTAAATTATTAGTTGATAACTTTTTTATTGTATTCAAAAGCCCAAAGTTTAAAATGCAGGTTGAACATATACTCTTTTTTTGAAAAAGAGAGCGTTTTTCTCATAAATCTGCTAAAACGTTGCCGTATCGTGTTATCCCTTTAATAACTTATATAAATTACCAGATGCAGGATTTTGGATTTTTTATTAAAAAAAATAGAGTAATATCATGAGAATTATTTTATTATTCAGTATCGTATTGTTGGTTTATGAAATAACACAGGCTCAAATAGTTAGTGATGGATTGTATGTTAATGAGGAAAGCAAGGAGTTTGTTTATATCAATAATGATAGCATTCAATTCAGACTTAGCAATAAAGATGCTTTTGGTTCATTTTCAATAGCTAAAGGCTACTTTGAATATAAAGGTGGGGATAAATACTACATACAAAGTGAGCATATAGGTGAAGAATCTTCTGTTATTAATGTAATTGCAAGGAAAGATTCTTTGATATCTGTTAAGGTTCTTTACAAAGACAACACGCCAATTATGTTTGCTTCTGTTTATTTTAAAGAAGTAAATAAATCTGAAAAGGATTTTGAGTTTGTATGTCTAAGTGACGCAGAAGGGGGGATAGTGCTAAACGAGAATCAGGTAGGAGAACTTCATAACAAGGAACTATTACTGCAAGTAGAAGCGTTGGGATTTTCTACTGCAAAAAATGTGGTATTGAAGCAAGGATATGAATATGTTGTACAATCTGCCATTTCCGATGAATATCCATTTACATTATTTAAGACAGGAAAAATATTAATGAATGAAATCAATATCAAAGAAATAGAGGTTGAAATATGGAGAAAGAAAAGTGTTAGAAATAGGTATGGAACAACTAAGCTTCTTAAAGTTGACACTACTGAAATCCCTCTTGATTTTTTAGACTAAGGAATTATTGACAAATATCAAACAACAAGGATATATATAAATCTTAAAGAGACTAGCTTGGATATAGCGGCAGTAAAAGCTTTTTTACTAATTTTGCCGTTGGTTCTGTTTCCTCCTTAGCCGGAAGCGCATTTATGAATACTCGTTTTGCTACACCGGCAGGCACTTATGCTTTTTCGGCAGCTATGGGAGGGCTGACCAGCGAACTTACAGGTGGTAATTTTTGGGAAGGGGCGGCTATTGGGGTGATGGTTAGTGGGCTGAATCATTTGGCGCATTCAACCACCAACAGAGAAGCAGAAATTGAGCAGACTAAATCTACAAACGAAACTACAACTTCTGACGAAAAACCTTTCGTCTTGAATCAATCTAAAAGAACTATACACTACAAACCAGAAAAGACAAGTGAAGCATTGCCACTTGGTCCAGGACAAAAAACCTATGACCCAGTTGATGACATAAATGTAAAAGGTAAAGTTTATAAAGTTTCTGACGGATATACAAGTGTAACTGTTAAAGCTAATTTAAAAGTATATATGCGATACGATAATCCTTTCTATTTGGGAGTTGCAATGTATAAGAGCGGACTTGTAACTCGTTCTTATTTTGATAAGAATGATACTGGGTGGGATAATTTGTTTAAAATTAAAAACTAAATAAGATGAAAAAAGTCTTTAATTTTATACTAACAGTTCCTATAATTGGGTTATCATCAATATATTTTTATGTATTGATAACAGTAATTTCACTCTGTTCATTTGAGTTTTATAAAATTGATCCAAAACAAAGTGTAATAAACTTTATATATGAACCTACTATAATAATTTCGATGTTAGGAATATTTATATTTATTCCGTTGGGAATATTTATTTTACTTATCGATTATATCAAATTCAAAGGAAAACTAACCTCAAATATTTTTAAATGGATTTATTTAATTGGAGTTGTACTAACAATATTTTTGTATTATGTAGATTTAGGTTATTGCCAAATATGGTTTTTTGATTAAATAACGGAAAAACAAACAAAACCCGAGCAACGCTCGGGTTTTGTTTGTTTACATCGTTCAGCACTCCTGAGAGTGCATCTTTTGGTTTTTCTTACCTACAAAAGCATCAACAATACTAAAAACGGTTTTCTTTTCTTCATCGCTAGTGGGCTGAATCATTTGTCGCATCACATATATAGTCCTAAACAAATTGACCATTTAAACGAATTATACCATCTATAAAACAGATATAGTCCAATATTTGCGAAATGGATTTTTTATTAATTTTGAACTATAAAATATTTATATATGTCTTTTCCTAAAATTATTCAAATCAAAGAAACAATCAAAGAACTTAAATCTTTACAAAGGCGTAGTATTCCACTTATTGCAAAAAGAATAAATATTCTTATTGTGTTAAAAAAGCATGAGCATACCGAATTTCAAAAGAGAAGTTTCTGATTTAACAGGAATAAATCATAACACCGTATTAAAATGGAGAAATATCTATGCAAAAGAAGGCTTAGATGCGTTTTTAAAGATGGAAGAATTGGTTTTAAACCTTCCATTATAAAGGACAATGAACGAGAGCAATTAGAAAAATTATTGACCAACCCCAGCAATGGAATTGTAGGTTATACAGAACTACTAAACTGGGTAAATACTGAATTACACAAAGATATGAAGTATATTACTTTGGTGAAATATGTACAACGAAACTTTAATACCAAAATAAAAGTTGCCCGAAAAAGTCATGTCAAAAAAGAAGAAAAGGCAGTGGAGGCTTTTAAAAAAACTTCCATCAAAAGTGTATAAACCTTTTACTTTCAGTAAGTTTCCCATACAAAACAGTGAATCTATATTTTCAAGATGAATCAAGATTTGGAATGTTTACAAGAAATGGGAAAATACTTACTTCAAAAGGAATAAAACCTATCTGTCCTTACCATCAAGTTTTTAAATCTACCTATCTTTTTGGCTCATTTTCCCCTTTGGATGGGGATAATTTCTTGATGGAAATGTCTTTATGCAATGCACAAACTTTTCAAGTTTATCTGAATGAATTATCAAAACATAGACCATCGGAATATAAAATTTTAGTCTTGGATAATGCTGCCTTTCACAAGGCTAAAAAACTAAATATTCCAGAAAATATAGGAATGATTTTTCTTCCTCCATACTCCTGGAACTTAATCCTGCAGAAAAGTATGGTGGAAATTTAAACGATCATTTACAAATATTTTATGCAGTTCTTTAAATCAAGTCAGTGATTTTATTACAAAAACTTGTCAAAATCTAACCTCAAATGAGGTTAAGAATATATGCAGTTTTGACTATGTTTTTCAATATTTTGATTGGACTATTTAGTACATATATTTGGTATTATTGCAACTTGATGATAATATAAGTATGATTTTTGATGGAAATGTAATTAAAGTTTTAAATTCTAAAGGAGAGGTTATTTATCAGCATTCTGCAACATCTGGAAAAGGTAGACATATGAACAACCCAAACTCCCAAAATGTACAAAATGAAGGGCCAATTCCCGAAGGTCTATATTCGTTTAATACCTATGCTTGGAATGCTCAAAGTCCAATAAGACAATTATATAATATTATTCGTGGAAATGGAGATTGGGGTTATTATAATGTTAAGCTTGGAGATGGTTCAATATCTAGTTATGAATATGCGGCATATTATTTGGAGATGTTTTGTTGGGGGGTTGATATCTTTACAGTTCCTAGTGGAGAAGGAGCTGTAACGAGTGTTCTAATTAGAAAAGGCATGAGTAAACTTGCCGCTAAGGGGGTAAGTAACCTTGCTAAAACTGCTAAGAAGATGTAAATAGATGACATTGGAGAATTCTTGAAAGCAGGTAAAGATTGGCATAAGGGACCAGCTAAAGGTAAATTTCTTAAAGAATTCCAGAAAGAACTTAAAGGAGATATTAATGCGGATTTTTATATGGATTCCAATACAAAAGATGTGTTTTTAAAGAGTAATAAATCAGGTAATTGGATAAACACAGGTAAAAAATTTATTAAATAAACATGATTTTTAAATATAATTTCTCAGTTTCAGGAGATAATTTTTACCCTGATAAAATACTCAGTAAAATTCAGGGAAATTTTACTATAGACTCTTATTTTAAACCAACCGATAAGAAATTTATAGATGATTCTAAGGAGTACGGTTATGGGGTAATGTCTCTTTGGCATCCTCAAAAATTTTCAACAGAAGATAGAATAGAAAATTACGAAAAGGAGTTTATTGAGTTTATAGAAAAAAACTATTCCTTATTTATTGAAAATGGGGCAAACGAATTGCAGATTTTCATAGAGGTTTATTTTGATGGGGGCAATGTAATTTTGAAATTTTTAATAAGAAATTACTGAAAAAACTTGGAAAATTTGGAGTGTCTTTACCTATAAGTATTTATACTTTAAAAAGTGAAGAAATTCAAAAATGGGAGGATGAAGTTAAATTAGTTTGTGAGAGCCGCTAAAACGAGTACGAACTTGTTGAAGCCTTTAGGTTTAGGTGATTATGTAGATTACGGAAACTTAATTGGTTTTGATGAGTTTTGTAATACCAGATAAATATCTAAATGACACAGGGTGTAAAATCTTCTACTTTGTAATGATGTGGCTGATATTAGCAACAGCCACTTTGAATGGAATTGAATCTGTATAAAACAACTATGCCAAATAGATACTTTAATGGTATAACTACAATATTGAAAATATATTCTTTGCATTTGTACCCGACTTATAAATACAAAAGCCACCGATTAGGTGGCTCTTGTATTTTCTATAATGTCAATTGAAAATCTAATCATCAGTTTCCAAAATGGCACAAAATAAATTTAGTCCAAGTCATTTTTATCAAGTCCGGCTTGTTTGATGATGGCAAGAAAAGTACCTTTTTCATATCCTTGCCGCCGTGTACAGGCACGATAACCGTTTTATTGGTAAATTGGATTGTAATACAATTGGTGCGAACCTTTGGAACGTTTAAAAATAAAGCCATTTTCTTCTAAAAATTTAATCAGTCGCTCTGGGCTTAGGTTCATACCACTTCAAGGTTTAGAGAGTATTCCAAAGTATTGCTGTCATCGGGTATTGCCTCGCCTCTTTCCTGCAATTCTTCAATATACAGTTCAATAGCTTCTTTCGCCATTGCAATAGCTTCGTCCACATCTTCGCCATAGGTAATACAGCCAGGTAATGCGGGAACAGAAACAGTAAAACCACCTTCGGTTTCTTTGTGTAAACGAATTTTGTATGTGTACATATTATTGAGCAATTAAAGTTTGTAAATTATCTTTCATCTGCTTATTGGCTAAAGCCAAACCAATCATTTTGAATAAGGCTTGTTGTTCATCAGAAGCAAGCGTATCAGTTGTTTTTATTTTGGAATGTATATTTTACCCTTGCAGTTGTCAAAGTGTACTAAAATAAATTTCAGCAACGAAAATCATCAAATATTTTAGGAAAGCAAAAATATAGAACTTTTATGTTAATTTTTTGCAAAATTTTGCCTTAAAACAAAATATGGTGTATTTTTGTTGTTAGTGTACAATTAACATTGAGATTTTGTTTTTTAGCTCGTTTTGGAACTCTTTTATTATTTTAATAAACCTAAAATTTTGTTTTATCAAATGAAAAAAACTTTACTTATTCTTTGCGCTATGTTCGTAAGCGCAAGCCTGATGGCTCAAACTGAGTATTTGCGTATTGTGTATGATGCCAGCAAAGGCAAAGGCGGTACTGACGGTCAGGAACTGACTGATGGCGGCTTGGCTGCCGCAGGTCCCAACAAAGTATATATGCACTCCGGCGCAGCTAATTGGAGTAAGCAGCCTGCCGAACAAAGTTGGGGAGTGGATAACGGTGTAGGTGAAATGACCAACACCGAAGATGATTTGTGGGTAATCGAAATTCATTGGGGTAATTACTATGGTATGAACCCCCAAGCACCCGCCGAAATGAACAAAATCGGTATGGTATTCCGCAACGAAGACGGTACTTTGAAAGGAGCTGACAATGATGGTCAGGATGTTTTCTTAGCGGGTTTAGGTTCACCTGCTCCTTATGCCGAAAATAAATCAGGAACTTTGTTTGACGGCGTAACTGCTGAATGGATTGAGGGCTTTACCGGTATCAACGAGTTTAGCAGCACACACAGCCTCCAAGCCGTGCCTACTGCTATCAGCAGCACTGCCCAAATTACTTACACTGCCGACAACGAAAACATCGCTTTGAAAGTATATAATATGAACGGTCAGTTGGTAGATGTAATTGAGCAGGGTTTCCGCGCTGCCGGCGAATACACTGTTACCTGGACTCCTGCTTTGCCTGCCGGTCGGTACATTTATGTATTGGAAGGTGCGAAAGGTGCGCGTACCGAAAAATTTGTGATTGTTCATTAATATCGTTTTTGAACGATTCTTTTATTTGTCACTATTCCTGAAATAATGATAAAGAATTAATATCGGTTAAAATTAATATATTAAAGAGTAGGCTTACTACTCTTTTTATTTTTAGTTTGTTTTGAGTGCATTTGCTTTGGAATAAGGAAAAATGATTGGATAAAGGGGGCTATAAACTCCATCATAAGTTTTTCTACTACTTCGTTTAAAGAACTGACAAGCCTAAATGTCTGTATTTATTATAAATTTTGACGCTTTTTATTTCAAGACAAAATAAAATATAGAATAGAAAACCGCCGCCCCTCATAGGTTGGCGGTTTTTTTGTGTAAATACCCTGAAATCTTTTTGGGCAAACTTATAAGCGCAACGGAAGCCTGAGTTTTTTTGAAAAATATATTAAAATATAATTATCTGTAGCGAGTGAAAAGTTGATTTTATATTGTGTGAAAAATTGAAAAAATATTATAAAGTTATTTTGAACAGTCAGTTAATATTTTAAAAAACATGCAAAGACGGAAATTTATTAAAAAAACACTCACAGGATTACCTTTATTATTACTTTCTTCCTCATTTTTGGCGAGTTGCGGCGAAGATGACCCCGAAATTGTGCAGCCCAACGGCAAAACAGTAGTCGTAGTAGGCGGCGGTATTTCGGGATTGGCGGGCGTGTAAAATAAACTGTGCTATGAGTAAAAATAGGGTTGGGAGTAAAAAATAAAAAAATCCTGCCTATCCTTCCATCTTGAAAATCAGGGTTCAGACAAATGAAAGTTCCGAACACAACTTACACTGTTTGAACCTCAATTTTGGGCATTAAATGGCTTTTAAGATGAATAGGCAGCGGGTGGGATTTTTAAAAACACCTAAACCTCAATTTGAGGATTATTGAAGTAGTATAAATTTTTATTTTTGACATTCGGATAAAAACTGTCGCATAGTTTGCAGCAAGGTTTTTAACACCTTTTTAAGAAAATTTCATAATGTGTAGGTTATTAATCCGGCATCTAAAATACAAAGCCGCTATCTTTTTTAAGGATAGCAGCTTTGTTGTATTTAAAAAAATCACCGAATGAAATTACTATGCTATTGCACTACTAATTTTAAGGTTTGTTGCGTACCTCGCATATCGCTTACTTTCACTAAATACATACCGCTCGGCAAATCATTCGTATTGATTTGTAAGTTGTAAGATTGTTGCGCTGTAATATTATCATAATGCAAACGCACTACATTCATTGCTTGCATATCGTATATTTCTACCAATATTTGTGTGTCGTGCGGGGCACTGAAAGAAAGTTGTGTGAAATCATTAGCCGGATTGGGCTGCATTTGTATTTGTAAAGGTTGCACTTTGGATATAATATCAGTGTTTTGTACTTTATTGAACTGCTCCAAAATACTCTGTGTGGTTTCGTCGCTTTCCGGTTTTAATATTGCCGGCGGCGTACAACCTTCGATATGTACCCATACATCGCTGCCGCTTTCGGCTGCAAATTGAGGTATGAGCAATACTCTGTTGCCTGCTCTTAACTCCTGAGCAGCCCCGCTTTGTATCGTTTGCGTAGCAGAGATTTCTATATTGGCTTCATACAGGGCATTAGAGCCACTTGCAAATGTGCCGCTGATGCTGACAATATCCTGACAAGCAGTGGGGGTGATGATATGTACGATATAATCTTCCACCTCGCCCCAAGTAAACGCTTCGCAAGAAGTAGAAGCGGCGTTATATTTCATAGATACACGCAGCCAAGTGTAGCCGCTTGTTGTTCCGGCAGGCACTACAAAAGTACCGCTTACAGCAGTATTTACTGCACTTCCGGCATCATATACCAATTCGCCGCTATCTTCAAAACTTCCATTTTGGTTATAATCAATCCATATTTTCCAGTATTCGTTATAAAGGGTACTGGTGAAACCGGGTGTGAGTGTAAAGGCGTAAGTAATGCCTGTTTCTACATCAAGAGTATCTAAGGTAGAAAAATCGGCATAGCCCTGATTGTTGCCGGATACATTGGCCAGCGAACCGATTTGTACGCTTTCAATCCATTCATCGGCGGTGCTGTTACCTTGTGAAGTACAAGGACAAGCGTTGCAAGTATCGCAACCGTCGGGAATACCATCGCCGTCTGCATCGGCATTATCATCAAAGCCCGGACAAAGGTCGGCGGCATCACATATACCATCGCCATCAGTATCGGGAGTAGTGCAATCACCTATAATAACAGTATAATCTTCTACCTCACCATAAGCAAATGCTTCGCAAGGAGTAGGTGCAGCATTGTATTTCATGGATACTCGCATACGCGTAGTGCCGCTAATGGCTGCGCTCAACACCATTGTTCCGGTAACGGTTGTATTAGATACTGCTCCTGCATCAAAAGTTAATTCTCCCGCATCAGCAAAATCTCCGTCTTGGTTCAAATCAATCCATATTCTCCAGTATTCATTATATGCAGTCGCCGTGAATCCGGGTATGAGTGTAACGCTATTACTGCCTACTGCCAAACTAACAGTTTGCACCGTAAAATCTTCATAGCCACCATTGTTGCCGGAGTTATTGCTAAAAGCACCGATTTGTACACTTTGTATCCATTCATCAACAACACTATTGCCCTGCGATGCACAGTAGCAAAGGCTGCCACCCGTAGAAGAAAATGTGATGCTGGACATATCATTTCCGGTATTGGGGTCGGTAGTGCCATTCGGATTGGAGGTAGAAGCCGTAAAAGTATGTGTGCCTGCCGGTGTGTTCAGTGAGGGTAAAGATAACGTTGTAGAGGTATTTGCTGCCAATGAGCCTGTCCAGTTATAGGTATAATTGCTACCATTCAAACTATAATTGATAGTAACAGAGGTGAGTGTATTGCTGCCATAGTTCATCAAAGTAATTTGAGGAGTGATGGTAGCACTGCAAACTTGGGCAGTAGGCTCAATGATGCTACTGATACCCGCATCATCGGCGGCAGGCGGCGCGCAAATGTCATAAGTACCGGCAATAGCAGTAGCACCACTGTTGATGGGGTCAAGCCAAGGTTTGAGCTGTGTAGTGGAACCGGTACCTATTTGATCCCACGAATACCACAGCGCACCATATTGGTCTTCCAAATTATTACCGCAGGCTGCACCGCCACCGTGTAATTGACCAATAATTTGCATATTATTATTAAATAAAGGCGAACCGGAAGAACCGCCCTCGGTAGTACCGCTATCCCAATCATTTACTTTCCAATGCGATACTCCGGTTACATTGCCCCAATCTATTTGAGTAAGCGGGTCGTTTTCTACACTGAATTTTTTCACATCGCCGGCGGGGTGATGAATACCCACTGCCGAAGGCGAAGGCGTAGAAGAATGACTCCAACCATTAAAATATACATCATAAAAATCTGCGGGATTATCATCTAACTCAAACAAAGCAAAATCAGAAGTAGCTGCTACCGCCCTCAAAGTTGCACCTTGCACCGTTTGGTTGGTCGGTCCATCTGCCGAAGGGCTGCAAGTGGGGCTGTTGTAGTTGAACATAAAAATATAGTTAGCCGTTTGTCCTGCTGTTTCACCTACACAGTGGTCGGCAGTGAGGAGATACGGCTTACAATTTTGGGCGGTGGTATTGATGAGCGAGCCACTGCAAAAGCGCGAATTGCCGGAAGTAAGCAACATGGCTACGCCTTTAATTTGGTTTTCCCAACCGGCACTCAGCGGACATACCACATTGTTGTTGCACGAACCCGAACTGCCGAAGGCTTTTACCATAGAAATAATAGATTTGTAACCGTGTATTACTTGCGAAATGCTGATAATACCTTTTCCTTTTTGCGTAGCAGGCTCATAATACTCCAACACTGCACGACTGCCCTTCGTAAAACCCGTAGCAAAAGTGCCGTGCGATTTGTTATTATAAGAAGTGAATGCGCCTAATATTTCTTTTGTGTCGGGATTATAGATAAAAAATTTAGCACCGGCAGGCATAAAAAATTTACCGTAGTTGAGGTTCAATGTAAGTGCCCCCTCCGATTCTATTTGTAATTGCCACAATCTTGCGCCGTTAGGCAAATCTATCCAGATACCGCTATTATTCAAATCCAACTGCACATCTATCGGATAGCCAAAGCGCGGTGGTATGTCTTTGCCCTCTTCGGCTGCATCTTCGGCCTGTATGGCTTCCATATTGAGTGTGGGCATCTGCTCCACAGGGATACGTTCGGCATAATGAGTTTCTTTCAGAGCCAAGGGTTGCCCCCCCATACTTACCTGTGCTTTTGTTGTTTGATGCCCCAACAACAGTAATAATAAGCAATACGCGATTGCAAAATTTTTTTTCATAAACTTTGTAATGTTTTTTTGTTTAGGTTAAAGAAAAACGTCAAGTTTACAAAAATAATAATATTATATCTTTAAAGTAGAAAAAATTGCTTCAATTGTTTTTATGATTATTAAAAAAGATGCGTTTTTTATACTAAAACAAATTATAGATTGCGTATTCATGATGCAACTGTAAAAAAACTGTCTGAGTTGGTGTATAGGTAGGACACCTGAACAATACATATATGCTAAGGTTCGCCTGTTTTTATTTTATAAATGAGGGAATACAGATGAAACAGATGGAGCAGATAAGCACAGATTTTTATCCGTAAAAAAACCGTTCAATCCGTCAAACCCGTGTTCAGAAACGATATTTAAGCATCAGCAACGCCAACATAATAAGTTATTTGCCTTATTTATGAGACTTATAAGCATATTTTATGCGATTTTAGTATTAGCTATTGCGTTTAGGTAGCCTCACTTAGCTTTTTAGTAGCTGCACCTACCTTTTAGGTAGGAAGACTTAGCTTTTTGGTAGCTGCACCTACCTTTTTGGTAGGTACCACCTTGCTTTTAGGTAGGAAGACTTACCTTTTTGGTAGCTGCACCTACCTTTTTGGTAGGTACTACCTTGCTTTTAGGTAGGAAGACTTAGCTTTTTGGTAGCTGCACCTACCTTTTTGGTAGGTATTACCTTGCTTTTTGATAGGTGTACTTAACTGATGGTTAGCTGCACCTATCTTTTTGGTAGGTGTACTTAGTTTTTCTATTTTTTTGTGAAAAAAATTTCGTACAGAATGGAATTAATACTAAAATCGGACAAAAAAGGGGTACTTTTTAGGCGTGCGAGCCTTAGCTTAATTTTATATAATGAATACGCAGCAAATAAATTGTTTCAGTATTAGTTTTTTAATAATGTTTCAAAATTATCCCAAATAGCGGCTCTTAATATTTCGGGTGAAATGTTGCGTATTTGCGATACTGTTTGATACAGATTTTTGATGCTAAGTTCGGTATTGTCATCACTTTCTAAAAAAATGTATTCCAGAGGCAGGGTGGCAGCCAAGCGATGAGCAGGCATTGATGGCAATAAAGCAGCAGCACCCAACGACAAAAAAAATCCCGCTTGCAGGAGTTGCTGTGCAATGATTTCTTTTTTATTAAATCCGTGAATGAGCCACTTTTGGCGGGGGCGCAGTGTTTTTTTAAATTGTAAAAGCGTATCAAAAGCCCTTACACAATGTATTACCAAAGGCTTGCGGTGCTGCTCCGAAAGCCGAATCTGTGCCTCAAATGCTTGTAGCTGCAAATTCCATGGCGTAGCACATAAACGGTCAAGCCCACATTCGCCCACTGCCCACACACGATGGTGGGCGAGCAGGTGAGAAAGTTGATGAAGTTGCTGCTCCAATAACTCATTTTTTATATACCAAGGGTGCAGACCCACACAAAAAGCTCCTTGCAAATCCGGCACAGAAAGCACCGCTGTTTGCTGCAATGACAAGGCGCACCAACGAAAAGCATCACCGTCAGTTTCGGGTAGTCGGTGTGTGTGGGCATCTAAATAAAGATGATGATAAGTTGTGTATTGCTGCACCATTATTATTATTCTACCTGCAATACCAATCCTTTCAGATAATCGCCTTCGGGGTGATAGATGTTGATAGGGTGGTCGTTGCTTTGCCCTAATTGTTGCACAATACGCACCTTGCGCTTGGAGTCGGCGGCGGCGGCAAACACAATTTTGCGAAATAAATCGCGGGTAATCACTTGCGAGCAGGAGAAAGTGAATAAAAAACCTCCGGCACGAATATGGCGAAATGCCTGCAAATTGATTTGTTTATAACCCTGTGCGGCTTTGCTTTCCGCGCTTTTGTGCTTGGCAAAGGCGGGCGGGTCTAAAACAATTACTTCATATTCATCATGAATTTGGCGCAAATACTCAAAACAATCAGCTACAATACCGCGATGTCGTTCACTGCCGCCATTGAGTGCTACATTCTGATTTGCCCATGTTATTGCTTTTTGCGATACATCTACCGAATCCACCCGCGCTGCCCCTGCTGCCAACGCATACACCGAAAATCCACCCGAATACGAAAAAGCATTCAACACCGTTTTTCCGGCGCAATACGATTGTAACAAACGGCGGTTATCGCGTTGGTCTAAAAAAAATCCCGTTTTTTGTCCTTCTTTCCAGTGGGCATAAAAACGCAGGTTGTTTTCCGTAACAATACCTTCATCGTGTGTGTCTGCGGGGTCGCGCTGCCAAAGATAAATACCATTTTCTTTGTCGTAGATACGCTGCAAGCGAGTATCCAACACCAGCACCAAAGCCGCTGCAATTTCGTTTTTGATGCGTTCCATACCCGAAGTCTGAATCTGTAGTACAGCAGTATCGCCGTAGATGTCCACAATCAAGCCGGGCAAATTGTCGCCTTCGGCATGAATGAGGCGGTAGGCGGTGGTGTGGCTGCTATCTGCCAAGCCCAAAGTGCGGCGCAACTCAAAAGCCCGCCGGATTTTTTGCGCCCAAAAATCGGTATCTAAGCGGGGAACATCGCTGCCGAAATGAAACAGACGCACCGCAATGCTGCCTTTCGGATAAAAATGTCCGATGGCGAGCGGCTGTTGTTGAGCATCAAAGACCTGTGCTATTGCTCCTTCTTCGGCTGTGCCGATAATTTTGGCAATAGCTCCCGAAAAGAGCCAAGGGTGAAAATTCAGTAAAGAGCGTTCTTTTCCGTTTTTTAAAATAATTTTAAGCATACGTTCTACCTATAAACCGACAGCGAAGTTATATATTTTGTATTTCTTGCACCTATAAAAAAGGCGGTTTTCTATGATGAAAACCGCCTTTCGCTTATTTTTTTACGCTAAAATAGGATTTTTTATTGTACCATAAATTTACCGCCGCTTGTTTTTCCTTCTTTATCCTGTAGGCGATAAGTATAGATACCCGTTTGTAAAGTAGGAGGCATTGTTACCGACACCTTGCCATCGGCGGCTACCTGAACCGCTTGCGTGGACACCTGCTCGCCTAAAATATTGAATATATCCAAACGCAGCGTTCCGAGTGCAGCACCGCTGATATGGAGCAGCGCATAGTCGTTGAACGGATTGGGCGATACTTGTGCCTGCAAAGCAGTTGTTATCGGATTTTGGTCTTCAAAGCCGACTTGTTCTTCGTCCGACAAACAGACACTGGCTTGCGGCATTGTAATACCCGAAGTACCCAAAGTAAATAAAACAGAGGTAATCATCATTTCATCTTCGGTAGTATCTCCCCAAGTGACGGTGTTGCCCGAATCATTTAAGTAAGTAGCTTTATGGATAATACCATTTTTAATGGTCATCGGTAAAAACGGGCTGAAAATACGAACAGGCGGGTGTTGATAATCGTACTCTATATCTTCACATTCGGGAACACCGTTGTATTTTTTTGCATCAAATATTTTATCTCCTTTGCTGCCGTCGGCATTGCGCAGCCAAATTTCAAATCCTTTGCCGCGTTTGTGGGTATGGCTGCTGATTGCCCACAAATACAACTGTTGATTTATATTATATGAAAAAGGTGTTTCGACCACATGCTCCTGTCCGCTGGAGGGAATAAACAACAAAGGATTGGGTAATAATTGAGAGTACATTTCCTGCGCCGATGTGCCGGTAGTTTGTGTATAAATATTCATATATACATCGGTAGCCATTGAGAGACTTTGAGAATAATTTACAACGTGTGTGTTTAAATCGAGCCACATATTATCGTACCAGCGAAAAGCCGTTCCTTCGGGAAGTTTGGTGCTGCCCGACGATTGTGAAGTAAGTACAAAACCTCCCAAGCCGCCACTGCCTTTACGAAATCCGTAGGGTACATCGTCAGCATCGGAGGGCTGGTCAAATTTGTAGATAATGTAATGGTGCGAACTGCCGATATTATAATCAATACGATTGACTTCAGTAGCCGGGTATATCTAATTGATATTTAGAAAAATACTCTGTTTCGGATACCTGTACTGGTGCTGGGTGGTAAAAAGATAGGACCGAGGCGCACCTGAAAACCTTCGGAAGGGTCTGGAGCAGGTGGTGGATTTTGAGGGTCGTTTGCCCAATAGCCGCCACCACTATAAAAATTTTCCAATAAAGTTTCATCAACGACAGTACCTTCGGCGGGTGCACCGAACAATATCCACTGGCGAATAATTTCGCGCTCAACAGCTGTGAGTGCTGCACTCGGATAGCCCATCGGCATTGCCGAGCCTTCATTTTCGTGTAGTTGAATGGTGGCTTCAGTGCCGGCAGCTACTTTGCGAAACAAATAGCTGCGATAGGGGTCGCCCGGATAAACAAGTTTGTTATACTTGCTTTTTGCGGTGTAATTATCAGGGTCTTTATTATAAACATTGTTGTACACTGCGGTCGGCGAGTCGCCCTGTAAATCCAAATTGCCCGCCTTATCTGTTGTATTGTGACAGCCTGCATTAGTACATTTTGCCTGCACAATTTCATATACACGCATAGCTGTACTCTGCTGCGCTTGGGTGGCAAAAGATGTAATACCCATTGCCAAAATTGCAAATAAAATTCGGTTCATATTTTTATAGTTAAATTCAGGAAGTACAAAGTAAATTTATTTTTTAATAATGAACATATTTTATTCCTTAAATATGCTTAAAAAAACTTTTGTTTGATTATTTGTCAAATAATCAGTTCCTTATGATGATTTTAATAATTATTTTTTATCCGATAAAAAAAAGAACGCACTTACATCATTGGTAAGTGCGTTCTTTTATAAGATAACAATAAGACTCAAAAAAATTAACGTACTACGGTCATTTTAAGAGTAGATGCAGAATTATCTGTTTGGAGTTGCACAAAATAATTACCCGCCGGCAAATGAGAAGCAGGAATTTCTACCTGATGTGTACCTGCTGCTGTCATCGCATTACTCACTTGTTGCACCAATTTTCCGTTGATGTCATAAATATTGACACGCACGCGGCTGTTTTCCTGCAAAGTAAATTTCAGTGTAGCCATATCGCGTACCGATTGGGGAATAATTGAATAGCAGCTACAGATTGAGTATCTTCTTCAATACCGGTTGTCGGGTTGAAAGAAGGTAAATCAAATACGCAAGACCCTGCCGCTTGCGTGCAGAAAGGATTTGCCAAAGATGTACTGCGATACATACCGCGTCCGTGTGTACCGATGTAGATAACTTTACATTTCAACTGTAAGTCGGCGAGGTAGCCCGCATTGCAACGAGCCATACTTTCCTGACGTATCCGCACCACCGGACCGATACCGAGTTCTTCGGTTTGCGGCGACCAGTTTTGAGCAGCAGGGTCGTAGTACCACACTCCCAATTCCGAAGCCACGATGAGTGCATTTTGCCCTGAAGTTCCGTCATCTATCACCACATCATATACCGGCATAAACGGTAAATTAGATTGAACACTGGCAAAAGTAGGGTTGGTAGAGGTGGCATTGGTAGAAAGAATTACATATTTATTATTGCCATAATTACCGGCAGTAATTGCCACACGCGCATCATCTTGCGGATCTACTGCCAAACCTGTAATTACACGCAAACCATTATTGGAAGTAATGGTGAAAGTTTGATTGTTATAAGTGATACTGTGAGGAAGCGGGTTATCGGCATTAGGCTGATAATTGGCAATGGTGTAATACAGCATTTCGTCTTCCCACAATACAAAAGGTGTTACGAAACCTCCGCCATTATCCATTACGCCGTCTCCAGAGCAACCGCCATCAGCATTGAGCGGTTTACAGTCTATGTTTTCATCAAAAAACTTAGCAAAACCATCGCCGCCATTGCTGCTGCGATACAAAGCTCCTTCGGGATTTCCTGCAAATAAGATATTGGGTTTAATGTTGGATACTTCAGCATAACCTCCATCACCGCCATTCACTTCGGTAGTAGATTTGATGGAATTTACTCCAAAAGTAGTGAGGTTAGTACCGTTGTCTTGCGTGCCTCCCATTACTTTACCATCGTGTCCGGCAGCTACGGAGTAAAATTGTGTGATATTATACCCTTTATTTACATTATAAAAATCGGGATAAATTTCGTCGGCGTGGGTAGTTTTGCTGATACCTCCATCGCTGGCTACATACATAATTTTGCCGTTTCCTTTCGGGAAGGTAATATGATGCTTGTCGACATGTATATAGCGGGGGTTAGAGGGTCTTCATCCAAATTATCAATTTGTCTCCAGCCGTCAGACGTAGAGTAGCTCCACAGCGTAACACCCGCCAAGAAAATACGGTTGCCATCGGTAGGGTGAGCGGCAAAGCCAAATCATAATCGCCCTGACATTGTGCGGTATTGCCCATCGGTTCAAAACTTTCAGTTCCTTCGCCGATTTTAGTCCAAGTAGAGCCTCCGTCAGTGGAGCGTTGTACTTCATTCAGGCAACCGCCGCCGCCCGAAACAGATACCATATATACCATATTGGGTTGGCTTTCGCACACTGCCAAACGCTTAGCGAGCACCTGAAAAATTGGCAACAGATTGGAAATTATCGCCGTTGCTGTCGGAACGATAGTAGGCATTGCCAATAATGGCGTGTATCACACCATCGCTGCCGGCAACTACATCATATCCTGCACCATTTTGCACATTTGTCCAAGTAGAGCCGCCATCACTGCTCATACGTAAACCTGTACTCAATACTGCATAAATTTTATTGTCAATAGTAGGGTGTGGGCGGCTATGGCACGTACATCACCCCAAGCTTCACTTGAATTGTTCTCATCAGAAGGATAAGTAGAAATCACCCGCGAAAAACTGTTTGCACCGTCAGTTGATTTTAAAATCCCGTTTCAAGAAATCCCATCGTACCGTCACCTGATAAAACCCATTATAAAAACCTTCGCCCGTACCTGCATAATAATCACCGCTGGCATCTTGAGCAATGCAAGCAATAATTTGCATATTGGGGTCGTAGGTAATTTGTAGTCCAGTTAGCACCTGCATTAACCGAACGCCACAAACCACCCGACACACCGCCGGGCTACGAGTTTGTTGGCATTATCTTTATCCACAATCAAAGCGCGAGTACGACCGCCTACATTATCCGGTCCCATAAAGTCCCATTGTAATACAGAGCCGCTTTTTGAGCATAAATGGCATTGGCTTGCTGACGTGCCTGCAACACATCTTTTATATCCACTTTGCCGGTTGTTTGATTGGCTTGCAAAGAATGCCAATACTCATAATATCCTTTAATGCCGCGCGAAAATTTCTTTTGTGTTGCGGCGGGTGCTGTTGCTTCGGTGCTACCCTGATACAACAAGGCTGCTCCCAACGAAACAGAACCTATTAATAAGAGTGATAAAACTTTTCTATGTTTAAAAATTTTTCGTGTTATTGCGGAATTATTGTTTTTGCATTGAAACTTTTACAAATAAGCAAAAAAATATAGTATGAGAATTTTAAAGTAAAATATAACAATACTATGACAGTAACAAGGGCGTTTTTATGATAGAAAAACGCCCTGCTATTGTTGTTTGTTATTGATTAAAATACTGATAATCAGATAAAATAAATTTGTTTGCTTGATGTAGAAATTACAAGTGACGCTCGGCTATGTTAGGAAGAACGTACTAAGAGTCCGCTTTCCACAAAATTGAATCCTTTTTCCAAAACAACTGTTTTATTGTGCAAATAAGTCTGGGTAGAATAAACCTTGGATAGGCAAATGCTGTGCTGTTGGTTGCGGTATTGTCCTAATGTGAGAACATCGCAGCCGTGCTCAGCGGTCGTCCATTGCCTGCAATACTTCTTCGTAGGTTTCGCCGATACCCAGCATAATGCCCAGGACTTGTGCGCGACAGCCGTAATCTTTGCGTACGTATTTGCTCCCAAACTTCGCTCATGGCGTAGCTTGCGGGCCACTCAAGCGATAGGAGCCGTCCGGTTTCCATGTTGTGGCTCACTACTTCGGGGCGTTCGTCGTACGGTGTAGAGGCTTGCCATTTGCTTTGAAATCGGGAATGAGGAATTTCGAGGTGGAGTGGGCTGCCGTTTGATTTCGCGAATGGTAGCGCCATTTTTTTTACGCCGCCATACGGGGAGTTCGTCTGTTGACGGAAGTGATAACACAATGTTTTACGCCCATCAGCTGTAACGGCTTGGGCCACGTTTGCGGCTCTTTGTTCATCGAGTACGGAGGAGGTCCTCAGGTGGCGGCGGCGCAGCAAAGGAGCAACTGCGCGTGCATACATTGCCCCAAAAATCATAAAAGTAGTAGTTCCGGGGGCACTCCCAACATTCGCCCATATTTGGGCAGTTGCCGCTTGCATTAACAGTAAGGTGGTATCCACTAATTGGCGTAATTTTATAGCCTTCGCCATTAGGTATTTCACACGCAGCCATTCGGTTCTCGCGCGGTGGAGTAGGAGACGAAACAACCGTAAAGTTCTACTACAGAACAACGTATTTAGATGAAAAATATTATTTCTTCAGTTTCCAAACAGGAATTGCAGGTACAAATTTGAGAATATTTATTATTTTCTTGTACCAAACACACGGTATATTTTGCGGATAGATGTTGAGCATAGCACCTATTTCCAACACCTTTAATGCTGGATTCTAGATTGAAGCACCATTCCGAATACCATCAGTTGCTTTTCCAATAACACCCTACCTCGTAATTTTTGCCAGCATTAAACCCATAATAAAACCTCTGAAGCACTACAGTAAATAGAGTTGGGTCTAAAACGGAGTGCATTTTGTTCGTTGTAGGGTTCATCGCGAAAGTTTTCTGTTTCGTTTTGATAATATTTGCAGCAGGTAGTAGGGTACTTTATGGCTCCTTAGTTTTAGCCCTCCCAGATAGCGGTAGCTGACAGTAACCGGGATTTTTGCGCCCGCGCCGGTTGGGCACGCGCCTTTGCCATACCATATCTTGATGTTATAAAATTGTTTTGTTTGCTGTAGATGTATCGCCGTTGCAAACCTCGCCCCCACAAATTCTTCATCACCGAAGCGCGCGACTTCCCTTCGGTGTTTCAGTTCCACCAAAATTGCCAGATTTTCTTTTGCCAAATATTTTGAATTTTGGCTGTATTATA
>JADJTG010000017.1:300000-392391 GCA_016711285.1 Sphingobacteriales bacterium | reverse complement strand
CAATTGAAGGAGTATTTTTGTTGAGGCGGTATTTGATGCACAAGAAATTTGCAGCGTGCTTATTTTAAGCGAATATGGTGTTTAAAGATGAGGCGGCACTCCAGCGGCTCAATAGTTGTGTGCCCCCCCCGCCGTGCAGCGCGCGATTATTGAAGGTTGGGCTGCGATGCAAAGAAAACTCCGAGTGCCGTATATTCTCAAAGAAGCGGCTTTGCTTGTAAAGCGGCACTTATCACGCTATTTAGATGCGCTGATGGTATTGACAGCCCGCTTGATTTTGCGCATAGCCGGAAGTGCTGCGCCGCGACCCTGCGCACTTTCGCAAGCCGATGTGGCAAGCCCACATTGCCCGCCAAAGCAGCGATGCCGAAAAAATCGCCCACGCTCAGGCGGTGTTGGTAAATGACGAAACAACGCTGCTGCTGCCGACTATTGTGGAACTGCACCGACAATACAGCCAATAGTGGCAGTGTTTAGTTTTGAATGATGAGTTCTTAATTAAGCGCACAATTCACAATTCATAATTCATAATTCTTCTTTTTTACTCCAAAAGCCTCTACATAGCCTTCCGGCAATTCAAAATAAATACTTTTGCTGCGGCGGTTAATATCTGCAATCTGGTCGGGGTGCAGCGCAATGGGCAAGAGGTGTTCACTCATACGCACTTGTGCTATTTTTGCTGCGAGCAATTCTTCAATGCTTTCTACCACTCCCAAAAACGTTTTGCCGTTATACGCTTTATAACCTTCTATAAAAACAATTGCGCCTCTATCGCCGCCTTTAAACCGCGCACCGCCGCCACCTCCATCGACAAGCTGCACCCCTTTCAGGGGTATCGGCGTATTTTTGTCTTTGCTCTCCTCCACCTGCAAAATCGCCCCTTGTGGAATGGCTTGCAGGCGTTGCACCATATAAGGGAATAGGCGTACCTTTTTGCTCAATATACACCACTTTTATTTTGATAAAAAATCCATTATGTATGGTTCAACATACAATTTTAGTTCGCCTTTGAGGGCGTGCGCTTTTGAATATAGCCGATGGGGTGAAACTGTTCCATATTTTTTCAGATAAAATATAAGATTGACGGATTAAAAATGCAAAAATAGGATATACATTTGAGCAAAAGCGATATTTTGAGCTGTAAAATTGCCATTGCAAAAACTTTTATTATCAAAATTCTGTATTGGTTTTTATAAAAATATCATTGCTTTCCTCAAATTTGATGGTAGTTTTCTGAAAAAAATGCCGAATATTGCTACCTATTTTACTTCCATTTACTTCTTTGTATCGCTTATGCCTGTATTCTCACATCTTCACTGCCACTCAATATTCTTTGTTTAGATGGTGCCGCGCCCATCAAGATATGGTGCCAAAGCCCAAAAGATGGTATGCCCGCCGTGGCACTCACCGACCACGGCAATATGTTCAGTGCTTTTGAGTTTGTAAATGCTGCACAAAAAGCAGGCATTATTCGGTGGTGGGCTGCAATTTTATGTGGTCGAAGACCGTTTTCAGCACACTTTTGCAAAGAACAAAAAGATAAACGCTATCATCAACTATTACTCGCCAAAATCAGGAGGGCTATCGCAATTTGTCAAAATTGTGTTCTTTGGCTTTATTGAGGGGTTTGTACGGCAAGTTTCCGCGTGTGGATAAATCGCTTATCAAGCAATACAAGAGGTTTAATGCAACTACCTGCTGCATCGGTGCCGAAGTGCCCCAAGCTATTATATTCAAAGAGGAAGCTGTTGCCGAGCGCGTTTTTTGGAGTGGTTAGATATTTTTGGCGAAGATTATTTTATTGAATTGCAGCGTCACGACCTGAAAGATATTGACGGAACGGGCATCAGTCAGGAAGATGTGAATCAGGTGTTGTTGAAATGGACAAAAAATACAATGTTCCCGTCATTGCCACCAACGACTCGCATTATGTTGATGAAGCCAACGCCGATGCGCACGATATTTTGTTGTGTGAATGCGGCGACAAACGCAGCACCCGTTGGCGAAGGCAAAGGCTACCGTTTTGGTTTTCCCAACAATCAGTTTTCTTTAAAACACAGGCACAAATGGGAAGCCCTTTTTCAAGATGTGCCGCAAGCCTTAGATAATACCAATTTAATTATAGACCGCATCACACCGCCAAAACTCAAACGCGATGTGCTTTTGCCCAATTATATATTGCCCGAAGGTTTTGCTACGCAAGATGATTATTGCATTATCTGGCTTTTGAAGGGCAAAGAAAAAAATACGGCAGAAATAGACAGTACGTTGGAGGAGCGTTTGAATTATGAGTTGAGCGTGATAAAAGAAGTCGGTTTTCCGGGTTATTTTTTGATAGTACAGGACTTTACGAATGCGGCGCGTGCTATGAATATCGCCGTAGGACCGGGCAGGGGTTCGGCGGCGGGTAGCGCGGTGGCTTATGCCATCGGTATCACCAACATTGACCCCATTCGCTATAATCTGCTCTTTGAGCGTTTTCTGAAATCGAACGTGTGACAATGCCCGATATTGACGTTGATTTTGACGATGAAGGGCGCGACAAATTATTGATTATGTGGTGAAAAATATGGCGAGCGACAAGTGGCGCAAATCATCACTTACGGCACTATGGCTTCAAAATCAAGTATCCGCGATGTAGGGCGCGTGTTGGATTTGCCACTGCCCGAAACCGACCGTATCGCCAAATTAGTGCCCTCCCATTTGATTTGACCGACTACTTGGAAGGCGACACCGAAAAACTCAAAAGAAAAACTCAAAAACGAACAGAAGTGGAGCATATTAAAATGCTACGCCAAATTGCCGAAGCAAGGACTATCAAACCTGGGTGCTGCGCGAAGCCAAAACCCTCGAAGGCTCGGTGCGCTCACCCCGGACTGCGCTTGCGGCATCATTATTTCGCCCTCCGACATCGTAGAACACATTCGGTATGCGCCAACAAAGGATTCAACTTGTTGGTGACACAATACGACAACTCTTTGGTAGAAAGTGCGGGCTTGCTCAAAATGGACTTCTTGGGCTTAAAAACGCTCACCATTATCCGCGATGCCATTGAGAATATCAACAAACAACACCAAATTCCGCCCATTAATCCCGATGAAATCCTTTAACGGACGAAAAAACCTACCAACTCTTTCAAAACGGCGATACCATCGGCATCTTCCAGTTGAAAGTACGGGTATCAAAAATACCTGCGCGACCTCAAACCCAACAACATAGAAGACCTCATCGCCATAGACGCCCTCTACCGCCCGGACAGATGGAGTTCATTGCTTCTTTCATCAACCGCAAGCACGGCAGAGAAACCGTAGAATACCCGCACCGTTGGCTCGAAGAACTCCTGCAACCCACCTACGGAATTATGGTGTATCAGGAGCAAATTATGCTGAGCTGCCCAAGTTATGGCAGATTATACACTCGGAGCAGCCGATATTTTGCGCCGCGGCATGGGAAAGAAAAACCCGAAGAAATGGCAAAACAACGCAGTGTTTTTGGAGGAGCGATGAAAAAGGAGTGGCAGAAAAAAAGCCAACGAAATATTTGATATGATGGAGCGTTTTGCGGCGTATGGTTTCAACAAGAAGCCACTCGGCGGCTTATTCGCTGCTCGCATTCCAAACCGCCTACCTCAAAGCACACCACTCTCGGCAGAATTTATGGCGGCGGTGCTTACGCACAATAAAGACAATACCAAAGACCTCAACTTTTTCTTACCGAATGTAATAATATGAATATCACGGCTCTTGTTCCCGACCTCAACGAGAGTGCTTTGCATTTACCGTTAATAAAAAAGGTCAGATTCGTTTTTGGCTTGGCTGCCGTGAAAGGAGTAGGGAGGCGGCGGTAGAAGAAAATTATTTCGGTGCGCAACGAGGGCGGCGCATTTAAAATGTATTTGATTTTGCAAAGCGGGTGAACTTGCGCACTGTCAATAAAAAGTTTTGAAAATCTGTGTGCCGTGGAGCTTTTTGACAGTTTTGGTTGCCGCGTGCTCAATATTTGGCAGACAACAACGGCAGCAACGGCATAGAAACCATTTTGCGCTACGGCAATACCCTACAACAGCAAAAGAAAGCGCGCAAATATCTTTATTCGGAGGTGGCAGTGATCAGGATATTCCCGAACCTAAATTGCCGCAAGTGGAGGAGTTCGGCTTGATAGAAAAACTCAACCGTGAAAAAGAAGTAACCGGCATTTATTTATCAGGGCACCCCTGCAACGCTATCAGCGCGAAATAAACTGCTGCTGTAATTTACCTTAGACCCGAATTAGACAATTTTCATCAGAAAGAAGTGCGCTTTGCCGCAATGGTGACAAAGTCACAGCACCGTGTATCGGCGGGCGGTTCAAATTACGGCACTTTTACGGTAGAAGATACCAACAGCACTTTGCACCTGAATTTGTTTAAAGAGGATTATCTCAAATACAAACATTTTTTGAAGAAGGCACACTCTTGCACATTCGCGGCGTTTATCAGGAACAAAGATGGGGGGGCGATGCTGCCAAATACGAAGTAAAAATCAACGAAGTACGGCTTTTAGATGATGTATGGCGCGATATAAAATATCTTACTTTACACATAAATTTGCACGATATACAAGAAAACTGGCTGCAAACAATGGATAATTTGTTTGAAAAATACGCCGGAAATCTGCAAGTAACGATAGAGATAGCCGACGACCGCCAGCAAATACAACTGAAATCGCCGCAGCGCAAACTTGCCTATCACCCCGAATTATTTGCACAATTAGACCGTATGAAGCAGATAGCTTATGCGGTTAAAGTGAAAGAATAAAAAAATGAAAAACACAAAAAACGTGTCTTTCATTTTCATCGCTTCACGAATTTTTATCGTCTGAACCACTGATTTATCGGATTAAATGATTTTTGGGATTTTTTTCATCGCTTCACAAACTTTTGGGTAAATACTCTGCCCGACTTCGTGTGGGCTTGCACAAAGTAGATGCCGCTCGCGAGGTGGGCAACGGAAAGTTCGTTTTCTGCTCGAATTGCGTTTCATTTACTCCCCCTGACCCCCTCAAAGAGGGGGAATTTGTACTCCCCCTTGCCCCCTCTAAGAGGGGGAATTGCTGTCCGAGGGTGTTGTATATTGCTACATTGGTGATGGCTTCGGGGCTGTGGATAAATAGCTTATCGGTGGCGGGGTTGGGCGTGATGCTAACCCCGCCTTGCGCGCCCAAAGTGGGGAATGTTTCGTCTATGCCTACAGTCCAGGGGGACAATGTGGAGACTGTCGCAGTCTATTTTCCAGCGGTGTTGCCGAGGCTATCCAACTTGACGACCCAGGCAAATTGTGGCGGCTCATACTGAAAACCACAGGCTACAAAGCCGCCGTCTGCGGTGCGCTCTATGTCTTTTAAGTATGTCATTTTATCGGCATTTACTGTCAGGAACTTCTGCCACAGCACCTCGCCCCATTGGTTGTGTTTAATAATGCTCGCTATTCTCTCATTCAATTCATTATCAGTAGAGGCTACTCCAATATAATCGTTATTTGCTAACATCAAAGGCTGTCCATGAAAAGAATTTACGCCATATTTTAATTGTGTTTCATATTGATTTTCATATACAACGCTGCCGTCATCATAGTGCAGGTGGGCAATGTACATTGTTGAGGGTTTTACCTCAACCAAAGTGCTGTTTCCAAAGCAGCCGTGCAACAGAAAGGTGCTGTCGTTGAGGGGAGCTACTAAGGCACCACAGTCCCAATTATCGGCTTTTCCTATTTTCTTTTCCCATTGCATATTCCCGAAGCTGTCGGTTTTTAGGAGTTGCATATCGGTATTGCCGTCCCATTCGGGTTCTGTTCGCGTGTTACCCGAAAGCACATAGCCTCCGTCTGGGCTTTCTATGACGTTGAATGCCTGAGAAATATACCTAAATCGTATTGTTTGCGCCACTGTATAAATCCATACTGGTCTGTTTTGATAAGCGACATATCATAACCGTCATAACTCGCCCCTGCTATGGCATAGCCGCCGTCTTTGGTGGCTATCAGTTGCCAAGGGAAGGCGTTAAAATCGTCATAAATTTGCTCCAACAATAGATTAGCTTCGCTGTCGTATTGTGCAAAACGGATATGATGTAAACTGTCGGGGGAATATTGTAAAACGTGTACTAAAATAAGATTGCCATTATTGTTTTGTACTAAACAATCAGAACTAGTTATACTACTCAAAAAATCTTCTTGATAAATATGCCTTGTCCACTGTTCTTGTCCATATTTGTTGATATGGGTAAAAAATAATGTCTGAACCTCTTGTAAAGATGGAAGTTGGTAAAACTTTGAACCAGCAAAAGTATATCCTTCATCTAGTGTGTTGACAATGGGAAATGCAATAATATTATTAGTAATTATATCGGGATTATAAATTTTATTAAAATACACTGTAGTATCTGCCCCTTCGGTTTGGGCGTATATGTGTATATATATTAAAAAATATATTATGCTTAAGTGTTTCATTTCTCTATTTTTTTAGTTTTCTAAAATAGAAAGCGTTAGAAGTAGTATTTCGTACTTCTAACGCTTTTCGCCATTATCGTATAATGCTCAATTTAGCAGGTTCGGGTATGTTGTCAATTTTTATAATATAAATACCTTTGCTCAAATGGTTTATTGGTAGCGTGTTGTCGCCTTCTTGCAAAGTACTCTGTATTGTAATATTACCTTGTATGTCAATCACCTTAAAACCTACACCGCTTTTTCCCTGCCATTCTATATGAACCTCATCACTCGCGGGGTTGGGAGAGATGCTTACCCCTCCTTGCGCGCCCAAAGTGGGGAATGTTTCGTCTGTGCCCAACACCCAAGGAACGATGTGGAGGGCTGTCGCAGTCGGTGGGGGAGCAGGTGTTGCCGAGGCTATCCAACTTGACGACCCAGGCAAATTGTGGCGGCTCATACTGAAAGCCACAGGCTACAAAGCCGCCGTCTGCGGTGCGCTCTATGTCTTTTAAGTATGTCATTTTATCGGCATTTACGGTCAGGAACTTCTGCCACAGCACCTCGCCACTTGCAGAATGTTTAAAGATAGTAGCCTGATGTTTGTGATATTCATTTTCTGTAGCGGAAACACCAATACAACTTCCATCGCTATTAATAAGAGGGGTAGAACTATACACACTTAAACCATATTGATTAGGAGTAGGAATATCTTTTTCCCAAATAAGGTCACCTGTATAATTACATTTAGCAATATATAGAGAAAAATTATTGTTATATACATTCTTACAACCGTGAATCAGAAAAGAACCATCAGGAAGTGCTGCTACTTTTGCAGCACAATCTGTAGAGTCAGGAATCCCTATTTTCTTTTCCCATTGCATATTTCCGAGGCTATCTGTTTTTAGGAGCTGCATATCTGCACTGTATAGCCAATCAGAAGATTTTTCGGTGCGCCCTGCAAGCACATAGCCCCCGTCTGGGCTTTCTATGACGTTGAAAAAACGAGAAACGTAACCTAACTCATAGTCTTTGAGCCATAATAAATTACCTGTGGCATCTGTTTTAAGAGCGAAACCATTTACATTTCCCTGTTTTTTGTTATCTCCGACAAATAAATACCCTCCATCTTTGGTGGCTATGAGTTGATTTATATAAAGAGAATTAATACCATCATCATAAGACATTATCCATATTATATTCCCCTCAGCATCGACTTTAACTATTCGTGTATCATAGTAACTGCCATTTTCATTGTATTTTTCATATACATAAGCTATTAAATAGCTATTTTCATTGTTTGTTGTCTTTATGAAAGCATCTCCTTGAGTTAAACCCAAAATTGCATTATTTTCATCTATATATTTTGTCCATATAATATTTCCAAACTCATCCGTGCGAGTAAGATGAAGTTGGTATAAAGGTTCATTATTAGCGTCTAAGCTAAATTTTACACCTGAAAAAACATATCCTTTTCCGTTTGTAGCCTTCAAGATAGCAAAAGCACTGGAGTAGTCATTTTCTAAAAAATAGGTTTTATTAAAATAAATCGTTGTATCTGCTCCCTCTTGCGCTTGAACAAGCACACAAAAATAAGTAATCATACATATTGCAAATACCCTGTTTTTTGATGCTAATAATATTATATTTTTCATATCTGTTCAAATTTATAAATGTAAAAATAAAATACTTTGGGAGTATAACCTCCCAAAGTATTTGTGCAACATTTATCTTACAATACTTAATTTATTAACTTGGTTAATGCCTTCTATTTGTAATAGATATATTCCTATTGGTAAAGCACGAATTGAAACAGGGTTATTACCGCTTTCTAAACGAACTTTCATCATCGGTTTTTTATTCATATCGTAAATAGTTAAGTTCGTCCCTTCTTTACCATTCCACTCTATATATACTACATCATCGGCGGGGTTGGGTACTATATGATACTGTGCCGGTGCGGTTGTATCGGTGGCATCGGTGTTTATATTGCTTTTGCCCGCCGTGCCGCCTACTTCTTCTACATAGCGCACATATTTGGCAGTGCCGTATTGCACCAAAGCTGCCTCGGCTATTGCTACGCTGTAGGCATTGGTGCCATCGGTGTAGCCTTTTAATTTTAGCAACTCTTGCTGTGTTACGCTACTGCTACTGCTCTGCTCTAATTTTAGCATAGATTTTACCACGTTTTTAAATTTGCCATTGGCGGTGCTGTTGGGCAATTGGTTGAGTTTTTGGTCGTTTTGGTGTATTCGGTTTTTTCCAAATACTCACGCCAGCACTTTTTTGCTCAGGTCGTCGTTTTTGCACTCCAAAGCCAAGCGTGCGGCTTCTTTGTTGCTGCCGAGGATATGTTGTTGTGTTGTTTTCACAATATGAGTATTTTATGCGTGGTAAAGCAATGCTACAAATATAAATCTTTTTTTATTTCAACTTTGTCAAAGTTCGAACTTTGACAAAGTTATCCCCCCAGCCGATGACGAACCCGCTACACTTTAAAAAATCCTGTTAATCCTTTAATCCTGAAAATCAAGGTTCAGACGATTATTAGGTGGAGCACGATACCTATCCTGCCGAGGGTAGTAATTTATTAGGTGGAGCACGATACCTATTCTGCCGAGGGTAGCAATTTATTAGGTGCAGCGCGATACTTATCCTGCCGAGGGTAGCAATTTATTAGGTGCAGCACGATACCTATCCTGCCGAGGGTAGCAATTTGTTAGGTGCAGCACGATACCTAGCCCGCCGAGGGTAGCAATTTATTAGGTGCAGCACGATACCTATCCTGCCGAGGGTAGCAATTTATTAGGTGCAGCACGATACCTATCCTGCCGAGGGTAGCAATTTATTAGGTGCAGCGCGATACCTATTCTGCCGAGGGTAGCAATTTATTAGGTGCAGCGCGATACTTATCCCGCCGAGGGTAGCAATTTGTTAGGTGGAGCACGATACCTATCCTGCCGAGGGTAGCAATTTATTAGGTGAAGCACGATGTATATCCCGCCGAGGGGTAACAATTTATTAGGTGAAGCAGAAAATCTTTAATGCTTATCCGCTCCATCTATTTCATTTCTGTTTTATCATTTCCTCCAAAAAACATCATTATTGTGTTTTTAAAAACTTAGCCCCCCAGCGTTTGCCGCTTGTGCTTTGTGCCGAAATATAGTAAATTCCCGTTGCCAAATTTTGCAAACTCACCTCACCTAATGAGGCGGCAGGCACAAAATCGCGCTGCCATACGCACCTGCCCTGTGCATCGCTGATACGCAAGCTGATATTTTCGTGCATTGCTTCGCCGAAAAACGCACTTGCAGCATATCGGCGGTAGGATTGGGAGCTATTGCAAGCGGGAGTATTGTTTGCGGCTCGTTGCCAAAACCCACACCTGCCGCTTCTACTCTGAAATTATCAAAAGCAACTTCGGTATAAGCAGTTGCTGAAGTGTCGGTTTCGGTGACACTGATTTCAAAATAGTAAGTGGCAAAAGGTTTTGAATTATCAGGGCGGCTAAATTCAAAATATTGCCAGGTGCTGTTGGTAATATCCATATCTGCCCATTCTTGCAGCAAAAAGGTGGTGTCGTCATTGCCCACACTGCAACGAATCACAGACGAGCCGCTGCCGCATACCCATAAATTAAAACTCAAAAGATTATCAAATCCTTCCGGATTAATCCAACTGAAATCAGGAGAACGCAGAATAGTAGTGCCTGCATCTAAATCTTGTTGTTCCAAAGCAGCGGCGGCATTGCCTGTCATATAGCAAAAACCACCGTAGTCATCATTTACATCGCTATAAGGCGCACAAGCAATATTGTTGTGCGTAGCCCCGTGCGGTATTCCGCGTTCCCACATACCATTTATGCTGTCGCCGCTTACCTGCCAACCATAATCAAAGAAAAAATCATCAGCGATACTATTATTTCCTCCTGTATATAAGATTATAAAGTTTTCATCTATTGAATAATTTTCATAATAACTTACTTGTTGCCCCCACAATCCTATATAAATATCATATTGATCTGGTACAAAATCAGGAATTTGAATAATGCCATTTTGGTCTGAAATATATAATTCTTCTTCACCTTCGGGATTGATAAGTAATACATAACAAGCAGCAGTATAAGGAACGCATACTGCGCTTACCTGCGTTTCTATTGTCAGTGTAAATTTTTCTTTCTGAACCAACTGCACATCTAAATTGGTGTATTCGGCGGTATTGAGTGTGGTGGTGACGGTTTTGGGATAATAGCCGAATTTACTGAACTCTACCGTATAAACACCTGCATTGGCAACGCCGCTTTTGTAAGCACCCGCTATATTGGTGGAGTCGGTGTAGGCGGTATTTAGTATTTTTACCTGTACATTATGAAGCAGTGCGCCGCTTGCCGAGTCGCTCACCATTCCTTTTATATAGGCGGCTCTTTGGTAAGTGGGCTGTACGACCCACAAGCCGGTGGCGCGGTCGGAGGCGATGATATTTCCGCTGGGCAAAAAAGGATATGCGTCCCAACAACCCTCAAAACAGCAGCCTCCGAGCGGGTTGGTATCATAAAATTCCGTTTGTACCAAATTATCGGGTTCGTGGGCATCTACAATCACCACGCCATCGTTGTAGTAGCTGGCAACAATAAAATCGTTGAACACTTTTACGTTGTGTGGTGCGGCATTGCTGCCGGCATTGGACTGATAAATATCCAAGAGCTGCACATCGTTCAAATCTTCTATGTTATAAGCTGCAATATAGGCATCGCCTTTTTCGTCAGTAGTATAGAGGGTGTGGCTGTCGTCCGAAAGCCAAGTATTGTGTGTAAATGCGCCCGGCGTTTCTTGTGTGGTTAAAATTTGCGGTGCGCTTTTGTCGCTCACATCTACCACCGAAAAATGACCGTTGTAAATTTCGCCGCTATACAGGCGTTTGTTGCGCACATAGCCGTCGTGTGCGTAATAATTGGAATAAGCCCCCACAATCGGCGGCTGCATCGGGTTGGCGTTGAGGTCAAGTATCAAAGCACCGCGCTGCCCCACAGGTACGGTTTTATTTTTGTTGTTGTAGCCGTATAAATACAGATAGCCGTCTTCATCTACCCACAGCGTATGCACGGTAGCAATAGTATCATTGATGCCATAATAGGATTGATAATGAATACTATCGGGCAAATATTGCAGGTCGGCGATGAGCAAACCGTCAGAATTGCCCGAAAAACCATCGTGTACAATATAGGCGTAGTGCGAAAAAGTTTTCATTTCGCGCCATATACTGTTGGCTTGTGCCGGAATAAACTGCACTTGTTCGGGCTGTTCGGGGGTGGTAACATCTACTACCGACAAACCATTTTTTAAGCCCACCAAGGCATATTCTTTGTCGTTGGCGGCGTAGCCCCAGCAACTGCTCAACATTTCGCTGTAAGTATAATTGGAAAGGAGTTGCATTTGATTTTGTGCCGTCGTCGTTGCCCAACAGCACAGCCAGATGCTCCAAAAAAAGTGCAGTTTTCTCATGATTAAAGTGCGTGTATATTTTATATGCCGTGCAAATGAATAAGCAAGATAGCTTATTTATTTACAAAATTTGTCATAGAATATTCAAAATTACACACATTTTGTGATAATGTTAAATGATCAATGATAGAAAGCTGTATAGATCATTGAAAATGATACACTTAACTAATAACTAATCATTCAAAACTAAACACTATCCATTTTGCCGCTTCATTACCAATTTACCAAGGCTTTATTAAAAATATCATCGGTAATTTGTTTGGTGATGTTTTCAATGAGTTGGTCTTCCACTTCGCGCAGGGTAAGGGTGCTTTCAAAATCTTCGTAGCGTGTAAAGGAGTTTGTCCACGTTTCCTGACTGAGGCGGTTGAGATAAGTGCAGCGCACCTCTATGGTGAGGCGGCTCAAAGAGGCACGCTCGTTGCTGTTGAGAGCCACCGGCACTACTGTATAGTTCACCACCGCCCCCGAAAACTCCAAATCGCCGCCTCGGTCTTTGAGGTTCAGGCGCGTTTCGTTGACGAATTTGTTTTGCATTTTTTCGGTGAGCAAAGGACTGAGGCGCGCATTGACCAAAGAGGCTTCATTTTTAAAATACAACACCGACACCGTCTGCACCTCCGGCGGTACCGAAGCACCACTGAAAGAATAAATGCCGCAGGATTGCCACAGCAGCAGCAGTATTGGCAGGCAAGTATATAGCAAAATCCTCTTACTCATCATTGCTTGATTGTTTTATTTCTTGCTCGGCAAAGCAATTTCCAATACTTCCTGCATCGTTTTTACATAATGAAATTGCAGGTTTTTGATAAAATTAGGATTGATTTTTTCCACATTTTTGCGGTTTTCCTCGCACAAAATCACTTCTTTGATACCGGCTCGCTGTGCCGCCAATATTTTTTCTTTGATACCACCCACCGGCAATACTTTGCCGCGCAATGTAATTTCGCCGCTCATCGCCAGATAGGGTTTTACGGGCTGCCCCGACAACAAAGACACCAAAGCCGTGAGCAAAGTGACTCCCGCCGAAGGTCCGTCTTTCGGAATAGCTCCTTCGGGAATGTGGATATGCAGGTCGTTTTCGGAAAATATGTCTTCATTGATGCCGAGTGTTTTGCTGTTGGCTTTGATAAAACTCAATGCCGTTGTCGCCGACTCTTTCATCACATCGCCCAGATTTCCCGTGAGTATTAAATTGCCTTTGCCTCTGCTGCGGTTGGTTTCTACAAATAAAATGTCGCCGCCGCTCGCCGTCCACGCCAAGCCGATAGCCACTCCTGCTGCATTGTTTCCGGTGTAGCGTTCCGGCTCCATGCGCGTGCTGATGTCCAACACCTGATGCACCATTTCCACATCTATTTTGGAGGGGGTTTCTTCGTACATCGCCACCAACTTGGCAATGTGGCGCATCAGGGGGGCAATTTTGCGCTCCAAATCGCGCACTCCCGACTCGTGGGTGTATTCGTCAATCATTACCGCCAGTGCTTTGTCCGAAATCTTGAACTGCTTCGGCTGTAAGCCGTGTTTTTCGCGCTGTTCGGGAATGAGGTGTTTTTTTGCAATTTCTATTTTTTCTTCCGTAGAATAACCGCTCAACTGAATAATTTCCATACGGTCGAGCAGGGCGGGCTGTATGGTGGATAAATTATTGGCAGTGGCGATAAACATCACACGCGAGAGGTCGTATTCTAATTCCAGATAATTATCGTAAAAAGTGCTGTTTTGTTCGGGGTCGAGCACTTCGAGCAATGCCGAAGAAGGGTCTCCGCGAAAATCATTACCTACTTTGTCTATTTCGTCCAATATAAAAACCGGATTGGAAGTGCCCACGCGCAAGAGCGACTGCAAAATGCGTCCGGGCATAGCACCGATATAGGTTTTGCGATGTCCGCGCACCTCCGATTCGTCGTGCAAGCCGCCGAGCGACATACGCACATACTTGCGTCCGAGTGCCCGCGCAATGGAGCGTCCGAGCGAAGTTTTTCCTACTCCGGGAGGTCCTACAAAGCATAAAATTGGCGATTTGAGGTCGCCTTTGAGTTTGATAACCGCCAAATATTCCAAAATGCGCTCTTTGATTTTATCCAAACCATAGTGGTCATCTTCCAAAATTTTTGAAGCGCGTTTCAAATCCAAATTATCTTGGCTCACTTCGTCCCAGGGCAAGTCGAGCAGCAGTTCCAAATAATTCAGGCTCACCGTATAATCCGCCATATTGGGGTTCATACGCTGTATTTTGCGCATTTCTTTGTCAAATGCTTCGCGGGCGGCGGTGGGCATCAATTTTTGTTTGGCGCGTTCGCGCAGATTTTGCAGTTCGCCCACAAAAGAAGCCCCTTCGCCGAGTTCCTCCTGAATGGTTTTCATTTGTTGCTGGAGAAAATAATCGCGTTGCTGCTTGTCTATCTCTACATTTACGCGCGACTGAATTTTGTTTTTGAGTTCCAGTAATTGTATTTCGTGATGCAGCAAGCCTAATAGTTTTTCACCGCGCTGCTGTAAGTCGTTGATTTCTAGGAGTTTTTGTTTTTCCTCAATAGGAACATTTAAGTTGGAGCATATAAAATGCGTGAGGTGTGCATTTTTATCAATATTGCGCACCAAAAAAGTGATGTCGTTCGGAATTTGCGGCGACAACTCAATGGCACGCACGGCACTGTCTTTCAGGCTCGACATCAGAGCTTCAAATTCCGGCGTTTGCTCTTCCTTTTCTTCGGGCAGTGCTTGTATTTGTGCTTTGATATAAGGCGATAAAGTAGTTATTTTTTTTATAACAAAACGCTGCCTGCCCTGTAAAATAACCGTATGCGTATCATCGGGCAATTTCAATATTTTTACTACCCTTGCCAAAGTACCGGTGGTGTATAAATCTTTTGAAGTGGGGTCATCAACCTGTGCCGACCGCTGCGTAATTACGCCGATAAGCTGGTTGGTATCGTGGGCTTTTTTTACGGTTTTAAGCGATTTATCGCGCCCTACACTTACAGGCACTACTATATTCGGAAATAGCACCGTATTGCGCAAAGGCAACAAAACTACCGTTTCGGGTATTTCCATAAATTCGTTCATTTCGGGAAAATCCTCTTCGTTAATAGATACTAAAGGGAACATTTCCGATTCTTCGTCAAGTAATAATTTCAAAGTATTTTGTATTTTAATCATAGAAAACATATCTGAAAAGCTATTATTTGTTTATATACTTATCAGATTTTTTGTCACCAGCAGCCTGTATAATAAAAGGCAAAGTTAGTTAATATTCCATATTTATTGCAACAAATAAGAAGGGCGTTTTAGGGCAGTAATACTACTGAAATGCTGATAATATATTGTTTTTCAGGAGTATATATACAGTTGTCATCACTGAAAAGTTCGGTGTATGACGATGCTGTTCGGTGCATTAATATTTTTTTAACGATTATCATGTAGAGAAGTGTATAAAAATTTTTACTTTTGAAGCCGTTTTTATAAGAAAACATTTCTTTTTTTCTTTTTTATTTAATAAATGTATTATCCTTTTTTATTTATGAATTTTCGCAACAAAATACTGCTTTTTTCTTGGATAGCAGTGTGCATAGTACTGTTTTGCAGTGGTTCGGCAACAGCACAAAACAACTCCATTTTATTCACCTATGGACAACAAGAAGTGCCTTTGTCGGATTTTAATTATGTATATGAAAAAAACAACCGCAACGATGCCAATTTGTACAAAGAACAATCGGTGCGCGAGTATTTGGATTTATTCATCAATTTTAAATTAAAAGTGAAAGCCGCCGAAAGTATCGGTTTGGATACTTTGGCTTCGTTCAAAAATGAGTTGGAGCAGTATCGCCGCCAATTGGCACAGAGCTACCTCACAGACCGTGATGTGAGCGAAGAACTCATCAAAGAAGCCTACGAACACAGCAAAGAAGAGCGCAAAGTGTCGCATATATTGGTGATGTGCGCCGAAGATGCTTTGCCCGAAGATACGCTGAAAGCCTACAACAAAGCCTTACAGCTCAAAGCAGATATTGTGCTCAAAGGCAAAGATTTTAATCAGGTTGCCCGCGAATCTTCTGACGACCCCTCCGTGCGCGACAATGGCGGTGAACTCGGTTTTTTGTCGGCATTTCAGACAATATACCCTTTTGAAAGAGCTTTTTATCGCCAGCAAGTGGGAGAAATCTCTGACCCCGTGCGCACTAAATATGGCTATCATTTGATAAAAGTAGAACAAAAACGCCCCTCTGTCGGAAAACGCCACGCTGCTCATATTTTGTTTCGCATACCAAAATTTGCCGATGCTACGCAAGCACAAGATGCCGAAAAACGCGCCAACGAAGCATACAGTTTGCTCCAGAAAGGCGAAAAATTTGAAACATTGGCACGCCAAATATCCGAAGACAAAAGCACCGCACCGGCAGGCGGCGATTTGGGTTGGTTTGGTGCCGGAAAAATGGTATCCGAATTTGAAGCAGCTACCTTTGCCCTCAAAAATGCGGGCGATTTTTCACCACCTTTCAAAACACTCTACGGCTGGCATATCGTAAAACTCATAGAAAGCAAACCCATCGGCGATTTGGAAGCGATGCGCAGCGAACTGAAAGCCAAAGTAGAAAAAGACAGCCGCTCCGAAGTGGCACATCACGAATTTATCAATAAACTCAAAAAACAATTTGCTTTCAACGAAAACGAAAACGGCAAAAAAAATATTCTCAGCAAATTAGACTCTACTTTTCAGCAGGGAGCGTGGAAACCCAACCCCGCCGATAGCTACGACCAAGTATTGTTTATTGCCAATAAAAAAACATACCGCCAAAAAGATTTTGTAGATTTTTTAGTGAAAAATCAACGCCGTTTGAGGGCAGGGCAAAGCACCGAAAAAGCATTTAATGCGCTGTATCAGTTGTATGTAGAAAATGAATTGGTGAAAATGGAAGAAGCTATTTTGCCCGAAAAATATCCCGATTTTCGCCGTTTGATGCAGGAATACCGCGATGGCATTTTGCTCTTTGACCTCACCAACCGCGAAGTGTGGGAAAAAGCACTCACCGACTCCACCGGACTGAAACAATATTTTGAGCAGCACAGCGACAAATACCAATGGGGCGAACGGTGCAAAGCCACCATTTATACCTGCCACGATGAAGCCACCGCACAGGCTTTGAAAGCAGTGTTGGACAAGGGCAGTGCCGAAACCTTTATCAAAGAAAATTTAGATAAAGGTATTAAAATTGGTATGCAAAGCGGCTCTTTTGAAAAAGGACAAAACGATGCCATTGATTCTATTCCTTGGAAAAAAGGCACTTCGCGCATACTCGGAAACGATAAAAAAGAAGCAATTGTAGTGTATGTAGAAGCGATATTGCCGCCTGCCCCGCGCACGCTGGACGAAGCCAAAGGCTATGTAGTTGCCGACTATCAGGCAGAGTTGGAAAAACAATGGATGCAACGCCTCAATACCACCTATCCGGTAAAAGTAAATGAAGAAGTATTAAAAACTTTGATTAAACCATAGCATCTTTATACAGATTGGTGTCTTTATTCAAAAAACCTCCTTTTAGCTCTTGCCAAAAGGAGGTTTTTTTACAATATAGCTTTGTGAAAAAAAATTAATTTTGCAAAATATTTTTTTTGGAAAATCTTTTAAGATATTCTTTTATTTTTATCAAATTATTATTACTATGCGACACCTATCCGTATTTGTATGCTTGTTATCCGTTCTTTGGATATTAATAATGTTGGGAGCTTGTCGCAAAAACGAAAAGGCACAGGACAACAGTACTCCGATAGCCAGAGTAAATGACCGATTTTTGTATTTGCCGGAAATGGCAGATATGCTGGAAAGTGCCAAAACAAACCAAGACAGCACTGCGCTTATAAAACGCTATGCCGAAGAATGGATTTATAAAAATATGCTCTATTTCAAAGCCGATCAATACCTCAACGAACAACAAAAAGCAGTGATAGAGCAGCAAGCCGAAGCCTATAAAGAAGCATTAATGGGCTATCGTTTTGAAGAGGAACTACTCAAAACAAAATTAGACACGACACTTTCTGATGATGAATTGCAGCAATACTATGCCGAACTCGGCGACAATTTTATTTTAAACTTTCCGGTAGTAAAAACACGCTATTTTATTTGCTCTAAAGAAAACAAACTTGAAGATTCCCTACGAATATGGTTTCGTTCCAACAGCCCCGAAGATCAATTACGTCTGCAAAAAACAGGTGATAAAATTGGGGCGCAATATCAACTAGATACACAATGGTGGGATTTTGAGCAACTGCGTCAAATTATTCCTTTTTCCTCCAAAAAGCCCGCTACATTGATACAAAACGACAATTTTATATTTTTTAAAGAAGGCGACAAAGCCTATTTTGTAGAAATTACAGACCACGCCAACACAGGCGAAAAAATGCCTATAGACTATACGCGCAGCGAAATTACAAAAATTGCCGCTACCAAACGCCGTTTGGAATATTTAAAAAATCTCAAAAATAATCTCTTTCAGGAAGCTATAGATAAGGGCGAAGCAGAAATGATGTTTAAATAGACGCAATTAGTTTTTTTATAAAAAATTCATAACGTATTATTTTGTAAAATCACATGCGTTCCACCGTTTGAATACCCAATAAATGCAAGCCTTTTTGCAATAATGCACCACATATCGCCGAAAGCTGCACCCGAAATTCGGTGCTGCGCTCATCTGCGTTGTTTAAAATAGAACATTCGGCAAAAAAACGGTTATAGTTTTTGGCTAAATGATACACATATTGCGCTAATAATGAGGGGTTGTAGTGTGCGGCGGCATCGGCAACAACGGAAGGGTATTGTAAAAACTGCAACAATAATTCACGCTCGCTCGGCTCAAAATCGTGCGGATATTGTAATACGGTGGGTACGGGCTTGGCGTATTTGCGCAGTACGGCGCGGGTGCGGGCGTAGCTGTATTGCACAAAAGCCGCTGAAGTGCCGTGTATGTTCACCGACTCTTCGGGGTTGAAAATCATACGCTTTTTGGGTTCTACCAGCAGCAAAAAGAACTTTATGGCACTTACGCCGAGTGTTTCGTAAGTGGCAATAGCTTCCTGCTCGTTGAGTACCAAAGTTTTGTCGGCTTCTTCGGCAGCTTGGCGCACCTTATCCACTACTTCGTCCACCAAATCATCGGCATCAACTACCGTACCTTCGCGGCTTTTCATACGACCACTCGGCAAATCCACCATACCATACGCCAAATGGAAAATACCATCGCCGTAGGGTTTGTTCATTTTTTGAAGTGTTTTTTTCAGGGCTTGAAAATGATAATTTTGCTCATCGGCAACGGTGTAAATAGAGGAATCCATGTGATATTTCTCGTAGCGGGCTTCGGCAACACCCAAATCTTGCGTAAGATATACCGAAGTGCCATCGCTGCGCAGCAATATTTTGTGATCTAATCCCAAATCCGTCAAATCCACCCACACCGAGCCGTCCGGTTTTTGATATACCGTATCCTCGCTGAGTGCCTCCATCACCAATTCTTTTCCTCTCAAATAATATTCCGATTCTTTGTATTCCTCCTGAAAATCAATGCCTAAGCGGTTGTAAGTCACCTGAAATCCTTCCAAAACCCAATCGTTCATCGTTTGCCACAAACGGCGGGTTTCGGGGTCGTTTTCTTCCCAGCGTAACAACATATCTTTGGCGGCAGCTCCTAATGTGCTGTGCTGATTGAAATAATCGTTTTTAAATTCTTTGAAAAAATAAGCCCGCAGTTTGTCGCTATCGTCTGTTTCCAACTCTTTTTTTGCTTTTTCGCCGTTTTTACCCTTGAGCCACATTGAAAATGCTTGCTGTGCAGCTTCGCTTTGTTGCCAACTGCCATATTCTTCGGCAATCATTTTATCAAAAGCCACATAAAAATCGCCTACAAAATGATCGCCTTTGATACCACTGACGGCGGGTGTAATTCCGTTGCCGCTTTTCAGCCACGCCACCATACTTTTACAAATAGCAATGCCGCGGTCGTTGAGGATATTCACTTTTACCACTTCGTGTCCTACGGTTTTGAGCAGTTCTGCCACACTCCAACCTACCATCATATTGCGCAAATGCCCTAGATGCAAAGGCTTGTTGGTGTTGGGTCCACAATATTCCAATACTACTTTTTTGCGGTCTTCGGCGGCTAAACTGTTGGTGCCGTATTCGGCTATATGTGCACTGACCTGACCGAAATGGTGCAGCAAGCAGTTGGTGGTTAAAGTGAGGTTCAGAAAACCTTTTTCCAAAGTGGCAGCGGCAAAAGCAAGTTCAGGGCGGCGCACTTCTTGGAGTTGTGTTTGCAGGAGCAGGGCGATGTCGTTGGGATTGCGCTGTAATTTTTTGGCAAGCGGAAAAATAACAACCGTACAGTCGCCGCTAAAATGCTTGGGCGTTTCGGTGATGGTAATATCCTGTGGCTGAAAATCGCTCTGGTACGCCGCATTGAGCAGCTTGGCAACTTCTTGTTGCAGCAGTTGGTAAATGATATTCATAAAAAAATTAAAACAAAAACAGACACTCGTAAGATGTTCAAAATCTGTACAGATTTCTTCTTTTTTTAAAAAAAAACTAATCTTTCTTGCGCACTTCGCCGCGCGAATGATAGTTGGCGGCGGGTATAAACGAGCGAAATTTATAAGTTTTATTTTTTACGTCTGTCTCTGATAATTGCACTTCCATTTTAGCACCGATGTAGGGTTTTAACGCGGGTAGTTCGCTTTCTTTTACGGTGAGCGTATATTTACATTCGTTTTGCCAGTTTATGATGTAGGTAGTGCGGCGGTTGAGCGAGTCCTGCTCTGTTTGTATGGTGTCTTTGCGCGTCCACGAAATTTGGCTGCCGTTTTCCTGTTTCATCTCAAAAGAGCCATCGTGAAAGAATTTGCAGTCTTCAGGTTTTTTGAGCATGTGTTGCTCCAAGGCTTTATTACCTTTATCCACCAAAAAATTCAAAGCACCTTGCCCCCAGCTTTGTTTAAAACTCATCAAGCCAAAAAACATTTCTTCTTGCTTGCCGAGCAGTTTTTTTCCGGTATCGGTTTTATAGAAAGCCAAAATTTCGCCCATTTCTTTGGAAGTAAATTCTTTCGGATACATCTCGGCATAAAATTGTTGGAAAGCGGGGGCGGTTTCGCGCACCATTGCCGGAATGAGGGTATCCCATACTTCTTTGCTCAATTCGTCCATTTCTTTTTGAGCCAAAGGGATAATTTCGCCATACACTGCATCGGCACGCTCCTCCACTTTCAGTAATGGCATCAGTTCAGTTATGTATTGCGCCATATCCTTTTTTTCCTGCTCCGTTTGAAAAAAATCGGCTTCGCTCACTTTAATCGTGGTATCGCGCCATACATGCTGGGCGGCAGCATTGAAACAAAAAAAGTAAAAACAACAAAGGTGTAACAATATTTAATCATAATTTTTTATGTAAAAAAATTGAATAATGAAGGTAAAAATAAGATAAATGGATAAAAACGGCAAAAGTGGTCGGAAGAGCTTCTGCCGTTTTTAGTTCTTTTTTTTAATGCTTGATAATTTTATGTCGTACAAAGGCATTGTTTTGTTGAAGCGATTGAATTTCAATCATATACAAACCATCGGGCAAATCGCCCAAATAAATTTGTGATTCATTTTGTGCCTGCAAGTGCATTTTTCCCGAAAGGTCGTACAATTTTACTATATATTGGTTAAAATCATCACTTAAAACCTGAATATTTAACAAATTTTCAGTAGGATTGGGATAAATTCTGACGGCTGTTTCCGCCGCTTGCTCTAAGGGCAACTCTTCATTGCCGGTATAAGTGACATTGAAATTATTTGCCATAATCGGCTGCAACATCAAGGAGCCAAACTGAATGGATTGCCGCCACACACCATCTGCATTGTAAAATAAATTTTTACGCCCAAAATTCAAAGGTGTATAAAGCGATTCGGTGTGTTTGATGGTATCGCCGCTTTGTGTGATGGAGTCTATTTTTTCAATATACAGGGTGTCAATACCTAAGCTGTTTACGTCAAAACCGATATTGAGCGGGTCTTCGTCTATTTGGCGAAATCCGATATAAAAAACGCTGTCCACCGGAATTTTTGTGCCGAAATCGTATTTTGCGAAGCAGTCGCGCTCGTTTTCCGAAAGGCGATATTGTACTTCGCTGCTCACATAGAGTGTGGAGTCGGAAACATCGGGATTATCTTCAAAATCTATGCTTTTCCATACTTTAAATTCCAAACGGTTGGCTGCCAAATCGCCCACAATATCTGTAAAATATACCTTGATGCCGGTAATGGAATCGGGTTTGTTGAGATAAAAACGATACGCCAACTCTGCACTTGCGCCCTGCAAGCCGTAGGCTTTTTCTGCCGAGCCATCATCATAAGCAAAATAATTAGAAAATATTTGGTCTTGTGTTACCTGATCTACATCTAAAGCACCGGAGCCATCATCAAAATAATATTCGCTGCGCAATACCACATCGCGGCGGTCGTCAAAGTCTTCGTCATTGAATACGATATTGCGGCGCAAAGGCACCGTGCCGCCCGCTACTTCGGCATAATCAATAATATAAGGAATAAGCGGCTCTAATGCAGGAGCAGTACGATACAGCGAATCTTTGAGTATCATTCCCGAACACATTTCGCTGGTGCGCAGGTTCAGTTGAATACCGCCGTTGGATACACTGCTGTTGTTGCGCAGCGTAAATTGTATGTTTTCGGAATATTCGGTGTCTGTATTGTCAATAAAATGTTTCCAAGGCATAGCCCAATAGCGTTTCAACATAGGCTTTGCGGGGTAAATAAAGCCTACATCTTGCAAGGAAGTTTGCATCAGCGAATCGGGCGTAATCTGCACATAATCAATGTGCCAGTGGTCGTTGTAGCCGGTGATAGTGGCTTTGTTGCGAAAGCGGAACTGAAAATCATCGGCATAAAAAGTGGCTGTATCGCCGCCGTCACTAATCAAATCGTCTTTGATACGAAAACTCACCATCGTAAAAGTATCTAAATAGGCTTGTAAGGCTTCGCCGCGCATTTCCCACACCTTGTTCCATATTCCGCGATTGTCTTTGAGTTCCAAAACCAGCGAGTCGGGCGGGTTGGGAATATCGCCGTTGCCTTTGGCTTGAAAAAAGAAACTCAGATACAACGGGTTGGCTGCATATTGCGAAAATTCGCAGAAAGGACGCGACAGCAAGGTGTCGGCACTGCCCGTTTGCAAAGTATCCGACACAAAATACGGCAAACCGTATTCATCTAAACCATCAAAAGTAGCTACGCCAATGGTAGGAGGGTCAATAGGCAGGGTGGCATTGACATATACTTGCTTGCCGATTTCCCATTTTTCGTATTGTGCATAGATGCTGCTACGCGAGAGTGTTGCGAACTGATTGGAGAAATCATCGCGGAATGGCACGAAATTGATGGGTTCTTTGGCGATAGAAAAATGCAGAAATGCTTTGCAGCCTGCTCCGGCGACGGGTTTTATTTGGAGAAAATAATCGCCGGCGGGCAATGCAATTTCTCCTACGCCCACGTTGGCAAGCACTATCGTTCCTTTGGATTCGAGGTGTGCAGGTCGTAGATGCGGGCGGAGTAGGTAGTTCCGAGAATGGCGGAGAAGGTGCGTTTGATGCTGCCCACCGTACAGCGTTCGTTGCTCACGTCAAAGTCGCGGTCAATATCAAAATTATTGCCCAAGTCGCCGCCCAAATTTTCGTTGATGTCGCTGATAAAAATAAATTCGTCTATAAATATGCCGCCGCCCGCACTCAGTTGTAGCCGATACACACCGGCGGCGATGTCGCTGAGGGTATGTGTAGGAATTTGGGGATTGATGGAATTTTGTTCCACCACTTCGCCGCTTTGCACATTGAGCAGGGTAATTTCTACGGCGGCGATATTATTGGGCGCAAAATTGATGCTGATGCTGCCGTCTGTGCCGCTGCAAGAGGGGCGCATTACTTCGTAAAAGTCAAAAGCGGCGGCGGCGTTGAGCGAGGTTTCGCTGTTGCACGACCAGCCGAGCGTGGAAGATTTGAGCTGTTGCCATAAATGACGATGCTGCAATTCGGCGTTGCCACCGAGCGGGCGCAATACTTCCTGAGCAAAGATGGTGGGCAAGGTGCTGCACATCAATAATGCAGCCCATACCAATATTATATAATAGCGTGTATTCATTAAATATAAAAAAAACAAGGGTCGTTATATATTTTTTAGGTCGTTTTTAGGTGTTGGAGCTTAGAGTTTTTCAATATATCATCATATTATAGAGTATGCAACACCAAGTTTAATTTTTTGATTTATAGATAAAAAGTAAAATTTTTAAAACAAAATTTTCTATTTTCAAACTACAAAACTACACTTTTCTTTGCAGTGCCGCAAATACGGAACGCAAAATCGGTGCTTATCGTATAAAGGAGTGCATTTTTTTTACAATTCGTCATCTATAAACAAATCGGCGGTGAGGCGGTCGGCGAGTAATATGCCGTTTTGGGTGAGGCGGTAGCACTGTTGTTCTGCATCATAATACGCCCATTTTTTTGCAAGCAACTCTGCCGCCTGCTCCTCAAAATACCGCAGTCGCTCTGCTCCAAATTCGGCGGCAATGTAGGCGGGTTTTACTCCCCATTTGGTACGCAAACCGGTGAGCAGGTATTCATTGTAGCGTTGTGTGGCAGAAAGCACCTCACCCTCGCAAGGCACGCGGTTTTCCTGCAAAACGGCTTTGATGTAAGAGGCGTTGTTGGCAATATTCCATTGGCGTGCGTTGCCGTTGTAAGAATGTGCCGCCGCTCCCAAACCCAAATAATATTTTTGTTGCCAGTAGCTGCTGTTGTGGCGGGCATAATTGCCATTGGCGGCGAAGTTGGAAATTTCGTAATGTTCGTAGCCGTTGGCGGCGGCTTCGTGCATCAGTTGTTGCATGTGCGTTGCCGCTGTTTCGGGGGAGCTTTCCTGAAAAAATCCCTTTCTTTGTTGATGATATAAAATCGTTTTCGGCTCTATGGTGAGCGAGTAAGCCGAAAAATGCGGCACTTGCAGCGCGAAAGTTTGCCATAAATTTTGCTGCCAGCGTTCCGAAGTCAAAGTGGGGGTGGCGTAAATGAGGTCGATACTCAAATTTTCAAATCCCCGATCTTGTGCATTTTTGATACAATACAATGCGAGGCGGGCATCGTGGGCGCGGCGCATCAGCTTCAAATCCTCATCAAAAAAGGATTGTACGCCGATACTCAAACGATTGACAGGCGTTTGTTGCAGAGATTTTAAATAACCAGTGTGCAGGTCGTCAGGGTTGGCTTCGAGGGTAATTTCGGCGGTGGGTGCAATACGAAAATAGCGGTGCAGTTGTTCAAAAATACGATGCAGGTCGTCTGTGGGCAGCAAAGAGGGGGTGCCGCCGCCCCAATACACACTTTCAATCAGCGGGTCGGCATTCAAATAGGCGGCTTGCAATTCTATTTCGCGCAACAAAGCCTGTACATAATCGGGTATGTAGCGCAGCAGGGTAGAAAAATGAAAATTACAATAACTGCACGCTTGTTTGCAAAAAGGAATATGAAGATAAATGCCCGCCAAAATTCAAAAATTGAATGAAAGATAAAATGATTATTTAAAAAAAAGATAAAATGAATCCGATATAAAATATTGATTGTTAATATTTTATATTGCTTCAAATTTATTTGTTCGCCAACTGCCCGCAGGCAGCATCAATATCTTTGCCACGACTGCGCCGCAAAGTGGCGATAAGTCCTTTTTTATTCAAATACCCCAAAAAATCATCAATACGTTGCCCATCGGTGCGCATAAATCCTGTACCTTCTACCGCATTGTATTCAATCAAATTGACCTTGCACGGCACAGCGCGACAAAAACGCAATAATTCTTGTGCATCTTGGAGCGAGTCGTTAAAATCTTTGAGCATCAGGTATTCAATAAAAACAGGGTTTTGGGTTTTTTCGTGATAATACACCAAAGCCGCCTGCAATGCCGCCAACGAATTAGTTTCGTTGATGGGCATAATCTGATTGCGTTTTTCGTCATTGGCGGCGTGGAGCGACAACGCTAAATTAAAACGTGGCTCATCATCGGCGAGTTTGCTGATCATTTTGGCAATGCCGGCAGTGGAGAGCGTCACCCGCCGCGGCGACATACCTAAACCCTGCGGGCTGCATATTTTTTCGATACCCGCCATTACATTGGCATAGTTGAGCAAAGGCTCACCCATACCCATAAATACGATATTGGACAAAGAACGCTCGTAGTGCTGCTGTGATAAACGGTTGAGCGTAATAATTTGGTCAAAAATTTCATCGGGATTGAGGTTGCGCATACGCTTCATTTGTCCGGTGGCGCAAAACTTACACGTCAGGCTACACCCCACTTGGCTGGATACGCAAGCTGTAACGCGCTCATCTGCCGGAATCAATACACCTTCTACCATTTTGTCGTCAAATAAGGCAAAACGACATTTGATAGTGCCGTCGCTGCTTTTTTGTTCGAGGTTGAGCCGGAGGGAGTTGATAACAAAATGAGTGTCCAAATATTGGCGCAGCGGTTTGGAGAGGTTCGTCATTTCGTCAAAATTCCACGCCCCTTTTTGCCATAGCCACTGATACACCTGTTTGGCACGAAAAGCCGCTTCGCCGCGTTGTACAAAATGTTCGGTGAGTTGTGCCAAACTATATTGGCGTATGTCTGTTTTGCTGCTCATATTTCTTGGTGGGTGACGAATTTAAAGAGGTTGATAGTGCCTTGCTGATGAAAATTATGTCTGAGATTTGCACCAACTCATTTGATGGCACTACTTTTGCTCCGAAAAAAAAACTAATCTATGGATTCTTCGGGAAAGTGGTGTATAGTATCTGCTTCGGACTGCGGAGGATAAACCTCACTGTTTTCTGTTTCTTTGCTGCCGACTTCAATTCCGAAAATTGCTTCGGTTTCTGCAATCAATTCTTCTGATGTTATGGGGCTTACGCCTATTTTGCTGCACACTACAGCCGCTGCAATATTGGCAAGTTCTACGCTGATGGATAAATCCAATCCCAATGCCAGCCCCATTGCCAAAATACTCACCACCGTATCGCCCGCACCAGATACATCGTATATGCTCTTGTTATAAGCCCGACTGATATTGCTATCTTCAGAATTATGATAAAATATACCTCTTTCTGATAAAGTGATAACAGTAGTTTCATTATCTAATAATGCTTCAATACGGGCTGCTGCCGCCACCAAATCTTCGTAGGTTTGTGCGGGCATGGACAAACCCTCCGTAGCTTCTTTTAAATTTGGCTTGAATAAAGTGCAGCCTTTGTAGGTGAAAAAATTGTGCTTTTTGGGGTCAACGGCGGTAGGAATTTCGTATTGACGACATATTTTGATAATTTCTTCAATCACAAAGGGAGTAAGCACCCCTTTATTGTAATCCTGCAATACCAATACTTTTGGCTTGAACTCTTCTATCAGGTCTGCAATTTGATTCACCAACAATATTTCCACACTTTTTTCCAAAGGGTCGCGCACTTCTTCATCATAACGCAATATTTGCATATTATTCTGATTGATTAAGCGCGTTTTTACGGTGGTAATGCGGCTTTGGTCTAAAATAATGCTATCGGTGTTGATATGTTGGTCGCGCAGCAAAGACAAAAAATCGTAGCCCGAACGGTGGTCGCCGATAACGGACACCAAAATTGGAGTAGCTCCGAGTTCTTTGATATTGAGTGCCACATTAGCTGCACCGCCTAAGCGAAATTCCTGACGAGATACATCTAAAATCGGAACCGGAGCTTCGGGCGAAATGCGGCTTATTTTGCCGAAAATGTAATGGTCTATCATCACATCTCCGACAATCATCACTTCAGAACCCGCAAAGGAGTTCATTATTTGGCTGATCCAACTGCTCATTATTGTCGCTGAAAAAATGACAATATTTTTATTGATTAATAATCGGTTGCAACTGTGCAAAAGCTGTTTTCAGACGGCGCATCGCTTCGGTGAGAGCTGTTTCGGAGGCTGCATACGAAATACGCAGGCAATAAGGGTCGCCGAAAGAAGTACCGCTTACTACCGACACATGGGCGGTATTGAGCAAATACATACACAAATCGTCCACATCTTTAATAATAGTATCTTTGTATGAAGTGCCGAAATAATCCTCTACATCAGGAAAAACATAAAAAGCTCCTTGCGGCTCGTTGCACACTAGTCCGGGAATTTCGCGCAGGTGGGAAATGACCAAATCGCGGCGTTTTTTGAAAGCATCGCGCATTTCGTAAGTAGGTGCTAAAGAGCCTTCTAGGGCGGCGAGGGCGGCGCGTTGCGCAATACAACTGGCTCCTGAAGTAAACTGCCCCTGCATTTTGTCGCAGGCTTTGGCAATTTCGAGGGGTGCGCCCATATATCCAATACGCCAACCTGTCATGGCAAATGCTTTTGATACTCCATTTACTGTAACCACACGGTCTTTCAATTCCTCAAACTGGGCGATGCTTTCGTGCTTGCCCAAAAAGTTGATATGTTCGTATATCTCGTCAGAAATAACAATGATGCGTGGATATTTTTGCAATACTTTCGCCAATCCGTGCAATTCTTCTTTGGTATAAAAAGTGCCCGTGGGGTTGCAGGGCGATGAAAATAAAAATACTTTGCTGCGCTCGGTGATAACAGCTTCAAGCTCGGCAGGCGAAATTTTAAAATCGTTTTCCACTGCACTCGGAATTTCCACCACGGTTCCTTCTGCGAGTTGTACCTGTGCGGCATAGCTCACCCAATAAGGTGCAGGAATAATCACTTCATCGCCCGGATCAACGGTACATAAAATAATATTGGCTAAAGATTGTTTGGCTCCGGTAGAAACCACAATTTGTTCAGGGGCATAGTCCAAATTATTCTCTTGCTTGAATTTACGGCTGATGGCTTGTCGCAAATCCAAATAACCCGGCACGGGCATATATTTGAAATAATGCTCATCAATAGCTTTTTTGGCTGCTTCCTGTATGTAGGCAGGTGTATCAAAATCGGGTTCGCCAAGACTTAAGTCTATCACCTGAACACCTTTGGATTTCAGTTCGCGACTCAATTTTGACATCTGAATAGTTGCCGATTCGGTAATATTTTCAATACGAGCACTTAAAACACCCATAAAAAATGTATATGATGAGAAATAAAGAATTTATTTTTTTATAAAAGGCAAAAGTAAATAAAAAATACTTCATACGAAATTTTTGTTGCGTCTTTACTTCTCCTATTACCAAAAGATAATTTGAAAGCCACAAAAATATATATACCTTTTTTGTTCTTTCTTTATATTTAAATAATTGATTATCAGTTATTTGTGTATTTTTATTTTAAAAAATATTTTTTTGGCAAGGTAATTGATATATTGAATTTTGAATAGCATAAAACTATTCCAAAAATCTTTTTAGACTTTTGCCGCCGTATTTATTATTGTTTTTTGAATAAAAAAATAAAGCTGATGAAGTATATCCATACTTTAATAATAATGCTGTTATTCACCTGCCTTAATTTGCAGAGTCAATGTGTGATACAGCCCTTGTCTTTGTCGCAGCGCATTGATGCTGCCACACTCATTATTGACGGAAAAGTGATAGCGCAGCAAGCAATGTGGCACGATGCACATATTATCACTGTACATCAAATTGAAATTTACAGTATTTTGAAAGGTATTGCAGCAGCCAATATAGTGAGTGTTTATACCGAAGGCGGCAGTATAGGAGTCTGGCACGAAGAGGTGTATCCGAGTTTGTCCCTGCAAATCGGCGAAAGCGGCGTTTTTATGTTGCATCAGGAAAATGCACTCTTGCCTCATTATGCACTTACTGCGGGTGTGCAGGGTTTTGTTGCTTATGAACCTCAAAGCGGTGTTTATCACGATAGAGAGCAACAATATGTTTCGGCAAAAAAATTGTACAAAACTATTCAAAAATATACCGCACAAAAAACAACTGTCGTTAAAAAAAATCCGAATACCGCTGTTCCTGCCGCCAAATCTGATGCTTTGCAAATTAGCAGTTTTTATCCGACCGCAGTAAAAGCAGGCATACAAGATGTATTGACTATTGAAGGTAATAATTTTGGCACTTGGGGCAGCGAAGCAGGCATATATTTTCGCGACCCTAACGAAGTTAATTTGGAACAATACCAAAAAGTACCCGATAACCATATTATATCTTGGAGCGATGAAACTATAAAATTGTGGATACCGGGTGTATTGACGAATAACGGACACAATGGAGCAGGTAGCGGAAAAATTATGGTGTATAATGCGGAGGGTAATTATATAAAATCAGATAACGAACTGCAAGTTATTTTCAATAAAAGAAATATCAATTTTGAACCGATACATTTGGTAAATGATAATGAAAGCGGCAACGGGATTTCTTTTAAAGTTGCCTATCCTTTGGCAAATAATGCTGCCGCTATGGGTGGCATCAACGATATGCTGGAAATATGGCGTTGCGAAACCGGAATGAACTGGCAGGTGCAGGGGGCTACTTCCAATACCCTCAGTAGCGATGACGGCGAAAATATCATCACCTACGACCTCAATAATACTTTGCCTATTGGTTATATTGCCCGTACCCGTTCTTTTATGTTGCAGTGTGGAGAAGATATTTATCTCAACGGAGCGGATATTATTATCAGCAACGACTATAACTGGAACTTCGGCGATACGCCATTGACCAACGAACAGGTTGATTTTCAATCATCTGTATTACACGAATTAGGGCATGTAATAGGTTTGGGACATACGCTCAATGCAGCAAGTGTTATGTATAGTGTGTTGCCTTTGGGTGGTATTAAGCAGTACATTGAAGACAATTCAAAAGAAGCAGGAATGTTGGTGATGCAAGAAAGCAGCAGCGAAAGCGTATGTGGTTTTGATACTTTTAAAGTTTTTGATACAGCTAATTGTACAACAGATAATAACAATGATACTCCGCAAGATACCGCTATTGTGGTAGTGCCTGTGGATAGCACAGATAATAACAATGATACTCCACAAGATACCGCTATTGTGGTAGTGCCTGTGGATAGCACAGATAATAACAATGATACTCCGCAAGATACCGCTATTGTGGTAGTGCCTGTGGATAGCACAGATAATAACAATGATACTCCGCAAGATACCGCTATTGTGGTAGTGCCTGTGGATAGCACAGATAATAACAATGATACTCCGCAAGATACCGCTATTGTGGTAGTGCCTGTGGATAGCACAGATAATAACAATGATACTCCACAAGATACTGCTATTGTGGTAGTGCCTGTGGATAGCACAGATAATAACAATGATACTCCACAAGATACTGCTATTGTGGTAGTGCCTGTGGATAATCCTGAACCGATGATATGTTCATTATTATCCGTAGAAGCAGCGTGGCAAAGTGCTTGCGACCCCAACACGCAAACCTATTCGCAGGGCATTATGCTCACTTACGAAAATGCACCCGCTTCAGGGTACTTAATCGTAAATGGTCAATATTTCCCTGTTTCTGGCAGTCCGCAATGGGTAGTTTTGGAAAATCTTTATGCCAATGGTGTGCCGGTTGATGTGTTTGCTTATTTCACCGAACAGCCGGCTTGTGGCATAGCAGTTTATGATTTATTTAATGCCCCCGCTTGTATAGCTCCCGACCCTTGCTATATGGGAGGTTTTACGATAGGCAATACTACTTGCAATCCTGAAAACAATACTTTTCAGCAAGATATACAAATTTATTATACTGCTCCTTTGGGTTCTTTATTCGCAGTCAATGATATAATTTACACGGCTACCGGCAGTCCGCAAACCGTCACGATTTGGAATATTCCGGCAGATGGCAGTTCGCAGAGTTTGAATATTGCCTTTCTGAATTATCCTTCCTGTGCCGTTTCTTTGGCAGATGCTTTTGTTGCACCTGCTACTTGCTTGCCGCCGCCGCCTTGCAGCATTGATGCCGTAATAGCAGATTATCAGTCGCCGTGCGATGAAGCTACACAAAATTATTCGCAGATATTGGGAATTACATACAGCCACGCACCCGCCGAAGGATTTTTGGTGGTGAATGGTCAAAGTTTTGCCATTACCAACGAAGCGCCGCAAAATATTGTGTTGAGTGATTTACCCGCCAATGGTTTGTTGCAAGATGTCGTCATTTATTTCAGTGCCGATACAACCTGTGCGCTGACGGTGGCAGATATATTTACTGCGGCAGCACCTTGTATTCCACCGCCGCCGCCTTGTGCTATTACACAAATAACAGCCGGCGGGCAGACCGCTTGCGATGAAAATACACAAACTTTTACACAAGAAATAATCGTGTTTTATGAAAATGCACCTGCTGACGGCGAATTGATAGTGAACGGACAGGCTTTTGCTGTTGTGCAAAGCCCACAATATATTTTATTGGATAATCTTGCGGCTGATGGTAATTTTCATGATGTAGCAGTTTCATTTAGCGAATCACCGGAATGTGCCACTACTGCAACAAATATTTTTGCAGCACCTGCACCTTGTATTCCACCGCCGCCGCCTTGCAGCATTGCGCAAGTAGCAGTCGGTGAACAAACAGCCTGCGATGAAATTACACAAACTTTTACACAGGAAATTATTGTATATTACGAAAATGCACCTGCTGACGGCGAATTAGTTGTAAACGGACAGGCTTTTGCCGTTACACAAAGCCCGCAAAATATAACGCTTACGAACTTGATTGCGAATGGAAATACTTATGATATAGCAGTCGTTTTTTTGGCAGATGAAAATTGTATCTATGCCGCCGCCGATGTATTTACGGCACCTGCGCCTTGCCTGCCGCCACCGCCTTGTGCTCTGTATCAGTTAGAAGTAGGAGGGCAAACTCAATGTGATTCATTAACTCAAACTTATTCGCAAGAAATTATTGTATATTATAATAATGCCCCACAAACAGGGTTTTTGACAGTAAACGGACAAAATTTTGAAATTACACAAAGTCCTCAGTATGTCACTTTAAATAACTTGCCTGCCGATGGCAGTATTCAAGATGTAACAGCATGGTTCAGTGCTGCTCCCGAATGTAGTTTCACGGAGTATTTTATGTATTTTGCACCGCTACCTTGCCAACAAGAAGAAATTATTGATACGCCCCCCTGCACCATCAACAATATTAGTGTGGGTTATCAAAGCGGGTGCGATACCGAAAACAATACTTTCCAGCAAATATTGACCGTAGCATACAACAATGCACCGCAAAGCGGATATTTGTCGGTGAACGGTTTATTATATACCATCACCGAAAGTCCGCAAACAGTGACTTTGGTATTGCCGGTGGGGACAGGTGAGAATATTCCACTAACAGCTCATTTTACCGAAAACAGCACTTGTGTGTGGAGCAATGCCGCCGTTTATATTGTGCCGCCCGTTTGCGAAAATGATTCTATTTATATAGAAGAACCCAACGCTGTCTCTTGCGAGCAAAATACTTATTGCACTACAGCCATGACGAAAATCAGCATTTGTCCGCTGTTTTGCAGTTTGTCGAGTGATTATGTTATCACCGAAGTGGCTTCTTTATTCAGTTGTGGTAAAGATATTAAACAAACCTGTGTAGATTATACACCACTACCGGGTATGGAAAATGTTGGAGAAGAAACACTCACCATCACTGCCTGCGATAATAGCGGTACTTGCGAAACGGTAGCCATTACTGTATATATCAACAACGCGGCTAATACTGCACCTTCGGCACAATCTGATAGTATTCAGGTGGCTTCGGGAGTATCGGCGTACAGCATTGACCCCTTGCTCAACGACAGTGATGTCAATGGCGACAGTTTAAGTATTTGTAATTTTAGTTTTCCGCAGCACGGTTTTGTGGGTTTAGTGAATAATACGCTTACCTATATGCCCGAAGATGGATTTACGGGTAATGACTTTTTTACTTATACCGTATGTGATAATTCGGTATGTGATGAAAAAAATGCTACCACTACCATTTATTTGCAAGTAGGAACGCCCTGCCAGCCGGAAGTGTCTTATGCCTGCACCGATAATTTGACCAATCCTTTGGTATTGTGCCCCGACTTTTGTTTTGGAGAGGAGTCTTATAGTATCACCGCTTTGGAGTCGGTGTTTCAGTGCGGCTTGCACCAACTCAGCGATACCTGTGTACGTTATGTGCCTTTGCCTGCTTTTTCCGGTATGGATACGGTATTGTTAACAGCTTGTATCGCTGACGGAATTTGCCAAACGGCTGTTTATTATATTCATGTATTTGACGGTTGTTATGATGAAGAGGGTGCAGGAAAAAAAGAAGAAGAAACGAATGTTACTACTGAAAAATGGCAGATTCCGAATGCTTTTTCGCCCAATAGCGATGGCAGCAATGATATATGGAAAGTGGCAAACGGCGACGAAACTACGGCTTTGTTACAGGTATTTACTTTGTCGGGACAACTCGTCTATGAGCAGCGCAGCACTTTGCAGCAGCTTCGCTGGAGCGGCGATGCACTGCCCGAAGCACCTTATATTTTTGTGCTGCAAGCGTGGAACGAGCAACATATATTGTTGAATAAGAAGTTTTTAGTAGAATTAAAGAGAAATTAAGCATTATCAATATTAGTATAATGAAAAAAAATATTTAATTAATAAATTAATTTTTAAACTTTGTGTTTATATTTGTCCTTGTAAATGGTTAAATTAACTAAAGTATTTTTTAATAAATATTTTGAAAATTAAAATATTACGGACTAAATCTCGTTTTTATTATTATAAATATAGAATTGTTTTATTAATTGTTTCATATATGTTATTGCAATAAAGGTCGGCGTGATGCTGACCTTTATTGTTTTATAGCTACCTTGGAGCACTTTTTTATGACTAATATTTTTACTTCCTTTAAAGGATTATCAGGGCGTATTTGGCTGTTGGCATTTGTAAATTTTATCAATCGCAGCGGCTCTATGATTATGTGCTTTTTGCCGTTATATATTACCGAGTCGCTGCATTACAGTCTGTCGCAGGCGGGTGTCGCAATGGCTTGCTTTGGTTTGGGTGCTATTATCGGGCAGCAAATCGGTGGTTCACTGACGGATAAAATAGGCTATCGTCGCGTACAACTTGTTTCGCTGGTAGCTACTGGTGTGATGGCATTGGTGCTGTTGCAGGTGCGTGATTATTATGTATTGTGTGCCACACTTTTTACATTGAGTTGTGTATCCGAAGCTTTTCGTCCGGCAAATTCCGTGGCTATCAGCTTCAACAGCACAGCCGCTACGCGCACGCGCTCTTTTTCGCTGCTGCGGGTAGCATTTAATTTAGCCATTACATTATCGCTTACCTTGGGCGGTTGGCTCATTTTGCAGGGTTGGCATTATATTTTTTGGGTAGATGCGCTCACTTGTTTTGCGGCAGCAGCGGCTTTGTTTTTTCTATTGCCCGAAGCACCGGCGCAGGCGTTTTCCGAAACGCTTGCCGCCTCACAGCAGCAGCACACAGCTGACGATGCTTGGATTGCTTTCAAAGATCCTCTTTATGTGCGTTTTATAATAGGCACTTTTTTGGGAGCTTTATCTTTTATGCAATTAGTATGGTCAGTGCCACCGTTTTTTAAGCAATATTATCATTGGAACGAATTTACTATCGGTTGTGTATCTGCCATCAATGGCGTAGTGGTGATGCTGCTCGAAATGCCGGTGGTGCATTATTTGGAACGCCACTACAAAATGATGTCGCTCATTCGTATAGGCACTTTGCTGTATGCAGCGAGCTATGTGGCATTGATGTTGCCTTTAGCGCAGGCTTGGACAGCTGCTGTGTTGTATATGACCATTATTTCGTTTGGCGAAATATGGGTGATGCCCTTCAGTACCACCTGGGCACTGAAATGCGCACCGGAAGGACAAGAAGGAAAATATATGTCGTTGTACGGAATGGCCTATGCTACCTCCAATGTAGTAGCACCATTGATAGGAACACAACTAATGTCGCATTTTCCGTATCAGGTATTGTGGGGTGCGGCGGCACTGATAGCAGTAGGAGCGTGGTTAATTTTCAAATCATTGCCGGAAAAACTCTGAAAAAATATACCATAAAAAAACGCTTTCAACATTCGTGTTGAAAGCGTTTTTTGGGGTTTTAAATTTTGCTAATTATTATTAAAACGCATAGTTCAAACTAAAGCCCAAAGTAGCAGGGTCAAGTGCCAAACCAAATACATTGGCAGTAGTGCCGTCGCCGCCGCCGTCAGGTTTAGTGGTAGCAGTGCGGAAACCCAAGAAACCATAATTGGCATTGATAGCCCAACGGTCTGAGAACGCGTAATCAATACCCGGACGCACACCAATCTCAAAGCTGCTTCTTTTGTTTTTGATGCTATTTACTTCTGCGCTGCCAAAACCAACAGTAGCATCAGCTTGCAAATAAACCCCCATTTTTTCGTTAGGAGTACGGCGAAAACGTACAAAAGGCATCAAATTAAACATGCTTTCTTTGTCATCGCCATAAGATTCGCCCGAAATACCCGCACGCAAACCTAATACCAAATTGTTGGACATATTATAGCCCAAATAAGGCATTACCGAATAAGTGGTGGCGCGGTCATCTACATCTTTTACGCCGGAAGATAAAAAAGAAAGCGTACCGCCTGTAAAATATTTCTATTGTGCAGACACTTGGTTGCTAAAAACAAGGCATAATACAAATACAGAAATAAACTTTAATGTTTTCATGTTTGATAAATAATGTTTTTGGGTTAATGAATAAATGAATCTTTTTATTAATAATTTATGTATATAAAAAATAAATCACCTGTTGCTAAAAGCTGATAATGTTAGTTATTTTTTCTAAAAAAAAGAAACCGAAAAGATTGTCAGAAAGTTCCTGTCTGAACACAACTTTTTTTGAATAAAAAATATAGGCTGCATCGCTTTATTATAAGCAAAAAAAAATGAGTTGTTTTATAATTCTATTTCTTCGCCTTCTTTGTTATAAATATGGTAATCCATTAATGACAAAGCAGCATCAGAGCTGATATTGATTCGTTTTTTAAATTCCCACATCCATTGGTAGCGCAAAGACCACCAACCGCGTTGCAAGTGGCTCTCTACAAAAGGATGTACTTTTATTTTTAGTTCTTTATAATTTAATTCTTTGAACAAGTAGCTCAAATCTTCATAAACATGGTCGATGAGCAGCAAACTGGGTTGTGCTACACCGCTACCATTGCAATGAGGGCAGGTTTCGGTATTGGTAATTTGCAATTCGGGGCGCACCCGTTGGCGGGTTATCTGCATCAGGCAAAATTTTGACAAAGGCAAAATAGTATGCTTGGCGCGGTCATTTTTCATCAACTCCACCATCGTATCATATACCTTTTTCGGTTTCGTTTGATTTCATATCAATAAAATCAATGGTAATGATACCGCCCAAATCGCGCAGCCTGATTTGGCGCACAATTTCGGCTGCTGCCAATAAATTTACCGATAAGGCATTGCTGTCCAAATCGGTGCTGGTGCTCACTTTATAGCCGCTGTTTACATCAATGACGTGCATGGCTTCGGTATGCTCTATAATAATATAAGCACCGCCATTCAAATTGACGTGTTTTCCGAAAGAAGCCTTGATATTTTTATTAACGGCAAAGTGGTCAAAGATGGGTTTTTTGCCGCTATAATGTTGCACGATGCTCTCTTTGCCCGGAGCAATGCGGCTGATGTAAGTCCGAATTTCGGCACTCAAACGGGCATCATCTACCGCTACCCGATGAAAAGAAGCATTGAGCAAATCGCGCAAAATGGCGGAGGCTTTGTCTAATTCGCCGAGCAGTTTGGCGGGCGGTGTATCCGATAAAATTCCTCTATACACTTGCTCCCATTTTCCGAGTAATTCGTGGAGGTCGGCGTGGAGGTCGGCTACACTTTTGCCTTCGGCGGCGGTTCGGATAATCATACCGAAGTTGCGCGGGCATATACTTTTGGCGAGGCGTTCCAAACGTTTGCGCTCCTCTTTGGATTCTATTTTTTGTGATACCGAAATTTCTTTGGAAAAAGGAATGAGCACCAAGTACCTGCCGGCAAAAGAAATTTCGGTACTCAAACGCGCCCCTTTGTTGGCAATCGGCTCTTTGATAATTTGTACTACTAAAGGTTGCCCTTTTTGCAGCAAATCGCCTATTTTTCCATTTTTTTCGGTGTAAGGCTCTATATTAAAGTCGGCTAAAAGATGGGTAGTTTGTTGGGTGGATAGGGCAGCTTTTACAAAATTATTGAGCGAGCGCACTTGTGTGCCCAAATCGGTATAGTGCAAAAATCCTTCTTCTTTTCCCAAGTCAATAAAAGCGGCATTGAGACTGGGCAAAATACGTTTTACTTTTGCCAACAAAATATCTCCCACTACAAAGCGGGTATTCTCGTGTTCATAGTGTAGTTCGGTAAGTATGCCTTCCTCCAGCAGTGCAATTTCTGTTCCCTTGCCTTGTGATTTTACTATAAGTTCTCGCATGAATAGCGTTTAAAAAAGTGTTGTTTGTAGGATTGCCAAACAAATATTGTAGTGTAGTAATAAATATGTGAGTAATTAATTTTTTTTGTCTTTATCCCAAAATAATGGTGATAAGATTTATTTTTTGTATTTAAAAATAATCTCTTTTGTGCATCAGAAAAGAAAAGTGAAATAATGAATTGGCTTCGGGTAATGTGTGTGTGTTTACTGTTTAACGAATCAGGCGCATTTTTTTTATATGAATATCTTTTTTAGGACGGTCATTGGCTCCGGTGGACTGTGCTGCTATTTTATCCACTACTTTCAAACCTTTATATATTTCGCCAAATACAGTATAGTTGCCGTCTAAGTGCGGCGTGCCGCCGATGGTTTTATACACTTCTTTTTGCTCATCGCTCAAAGGGCGTGCGCCGCGGCGTGCCGCCGACTGCAGCGATTCCTCATCAAATACTTTGCCCTGCACCAAATAAAACTGGCAGCCCGATGATGCCTTTTGCGGATTATTGTCGCGGGCGGCGGCGAGTGCACCTTTTTTATGAAAATAGTTGTCGTTGAACTCCGCCGGCACTGTATAGCCTACATCGCCGTTGCCCAGGGCTTGGTCGGGGGCGGCATCTTTGGATTTGGGGTCGCCGCCTTGTATCATAAAATCTTTAATAACACGATGAAACAACAAGCCGTCATAGAATTTTTCCTGTACCAATTTTACAAAATTATCGCGGTGTTGAGGAGTGCCGTCATATAGCATTACTTTAATAGTACCCATATCTGTTACTATTTTTACTTTTTTACTTTGTGCTTGCAAAAAAGAAGTAAAGAGGAACAAAGCAACAAAAACTGTTAACATTTTTTTTTGCATATATTATATGTGTAATATTGATGAAAAGATATATAAAAACGAGCCAATGAATTTTAAAAAGAAAAAGCAGGTTTGCAGCATTTTTGAACAGAAAGATAATTTTTATACTGACTCTTAGTGCAAATGTAAAAAAACATTCCATAAAATTTTAAGAGATAGATAAAAATTAATAAAGGATATTTTCTACGAGACGCAGAAAAATGATTGTATAACTTATGGTTTCCGATTCCAAATACGATAAGGCTCACTGTCTTGCCATATTTGATAGAGGAGGTCGTAATCAAAATCGCTCAAATTTTGGTTGCGCCGTGCCAATACTCGTGCTGCGGTTTCCATCGCTTTGTCGTAGCGGTAGTCGGTAAATTGTTCGCCGCCGCCCCACGCAAATGAAGGAATATGTTTGGGCGGAAAGTCGCTGCCGAAAATATTGCAGGAAACGCCCACCACCGTTCCGGTATTGAACATCGTATTGATGCCGCATTTGGAATGGTCGCCCATTATCAAACCACAAAATTGTAGGCTGGTATCAATAAAACCGCGCTCGGCATAGCTCCACATACGCACTTTCCCGTAGTCGTTTTTTAGGTTGGAATTATTGGTGTCAGCACCCAGATTACACCATTCGCCCAGCACCGAATTTCCTAAATAACCGTCGTGTGCTTTGTTGCTGTTGCCCCATATTACCGAGTTGTTGATTTCGCCGCCTACTTTGGCATAATCACCGATGGTGGTAGCACCATAAATTTTAGCTCCCATTTTCACCACAGCGTGCTCGCCCACAGCTATAGCTCCGCGCAGTATTGCCCCTTCCATCACTTCGCAGCCTGCACCGAAATACATCATTGCACCGTTGGCATTGAGCGTAGCTCCTTCTATAACAGCTCCTTCTTCCAAAAAAATACGTTTTTTGTCGCCGATAATACGATTGCTCTTGCTCAAAGGTGTAGAGGTACGCCCTTGTGTGAGCAGTTGAAAATCGCGCTCAATGGCGGTGGCATTGTGCAAAAACAAATCCCAGGGACGGTGCAGCCAAATACACGGCGACTCCCACTGATAGGCACTGAATTGTTGAGAACTCTGCTGCAATGTGCCATTCCACGCAATAATTTCGCCGCCGTCTTGCAAAGCTTGGGCGGGTTTGAGGGTGCGGATTTTTCGTGCCAATGTACGCTCCGGCAATATGCTGCTGTTGATAAATATCGCTTCTTCGGGCAAAGATTATATTGCCTTTTTGCATTAGATAAGGAGCGGTAACAATTTGAACGGGGCTTTTGAGCATCAATTCCCACTTTTTGCGCAAAGTAAGCACCCCGATACGCAAATCAGAGATGGGACGTGTGTAGGTAAGCGGCAACATTTGCTGCCAAATACGCTGAAAATCTACTAATACAAAAATTTTGTTGTCTTGATTCATACAGTAAAAATAAATAATGCTTTTTTATTTAAAGCCGAACAGTAAAAAAACTCAATAAATTATTTAAAAAAATAAAATATCGGTTTCTACAAAAAAATACTTTATATGTGGCGTGGTGCTTCTATAATTTTTAAATCGCCGATGCGGTTACCGTCTATCGTAAATCGCAGCAAAGTGCGCACTTTGTGCCAGCCTTCCTTGCCAAAAGCCCCCGGATTCATCGTAAGCATTTGGTACTGTGCATCGTACATTACTTTGAGGATATGAGAATGTCCGCAAATAAAAAGTTGTGGTGTTTCGGGCTGTTGTAACAACAACTCGCGCACCCTTTTGTCGTAGCGTTTGGGATAGCCGCCGATATGTGTTATCCACACACGCACATTTTCGCAAATAAACTGTGTATCTAAAGGCAACTCGCGGCGCAGCGCAGCACCGTCAATATTGCCATATACGCCGCGCAAAGGTTTAAAATTGCGCAGTTGTTCGAGTACTTCCATCGTACCGAAATCGCCCGCATGCCACACTTCATCACAGGTTTCAAAATGTTTAAAAACGCGCTCGTCCAAAAAACCGTGCGTATCCGAAATCAGTCCGATATGTTTCATTGAATAAAAAGATGATTTTCAATGTGTTGAATAAGGGCAGGGATATTGTCGGGAGCAAAAAAAACAGCTTCACTTTCTTTTTTAAACCAAGTCACTTGCCTTTTTGCATAGTTGCGGCTATGTTGTTGTATGAGTTGAACCGCTTTTTCCAAATTTGTTTTTCTGTCAAAATAATCAAATAATTCCTGATAACCCACAGTTTGCAGGGCATTGTAATGGCGAAAGGGCAAAAGATTTTCTGCTTCTTTGAGCAGTCCGTTTTGCATCATGTTCAGCACTCGCTTATCAATGCGCTCATAGAGCGAAGGGCGTGGCAATTCCAAAACTATTTTAAGGCTGCGAAAGGGGCGCGGCGGTGCGGCAAACTGAGTATGAAATTCGCGTAGGCTTTTGCCACTGGTGAGTATTACTCCCAAAGCACGCATCACGCGGTGTGGATTTTGGAGTTCGTAGCTGTTGTAGTGAGGGTCGAGAGAGGCGAGTTGTTGGCACAGCGATTGCAGTCCTTCATTTTGCAGTTGTGTTTCTAATTGTCGGCGAATGGCGGGGTCAGTGTCGGGCGTGGCATCAAAGCCGTGTAGCACTGCCCGCGCAAAAAGCCCAGAGCCGCCGCAGAGTATCACAATAGGTCGGCGGCGGTGCAAAGCAGCTATGCAAGCCAATGCTTCGTGTTCGTAAGTGCCGGCGGTATAGGTGTCGCGCACCGACAGACAGTTGATGAAATGATGAGGAACGGCGGCTAATTCTTCGGCGGAGGGCTTTGCAGTACCGATGCTCATTTCGCGATAAAACTGGCGTGCATCACACGAAACGATTTCGGTGCCGAAATGCTGCGCCACCTGAATAGCCGTCGCCGTTTTTCCGGTGGCTGTTGCTCCCAGAATCGCTACCACCATAGGCATATTTTTATCAGATACTGCCATTATAATTTTTTAAAAAGCCAAATACAATAGGAAAGCAAAGGTAAAACAGAATGATTGTAAAATGCACTATAAAGTATATTTTCATATACAAAGCACCGCCGCCGCTTAAAATGCTTGGCGGATATAATGCTTATATATCAGGAAAAATGAAAAAAGCTGCAACACTATAAAAGTATTGCAGCCTTTTAAATTCAACAATTAAGTATTTTTTATGAAAAAAATATTTAAACTTTTATTTTAAAAAATATCAATAAATTATTGATTATTAGTTTTTTATAAAAAATGACATTATTAAAAACAGTAGTTGTTTGCTTGTATGAGTTCCTGAGCAATAATACGGCGTGCGCCGATAGTATTGTAGGTTGGATATTTGGTAAAACGTTTTAATCCTAATTGCATCATGCGCATCATATCGCCTTCGGCAAAGGCAGCCAACGCCGTTTTTCCATAGATAAACATACGGTCTGACATATCCGAAATATAAGTTTGTGCGATGGCAATATGTGCAGCGCAGGCTGCTTCGCCGCGTGCAGCTACCATTTTTTCAACGCGCAACAAAGTAGATTCTGCTGCAAATAGTTCTATTGCCATATCTGCGATACACATCAGAATTTCCTGTTGTGTGGAGAGTTTTTGCATAAATTTCTGTACGGCAGCCCCTGCAATCATCAATACAGCTTTTTTGCCGTTGGCGATGGCTTTTTTCTCTTCATCAAACAATGAACCACTGCCACTGCCGCCGAAGTCGGGTACTGCCATCAGTTCTTGTTGTACTTTCATGGCGGGTCCAATCAAATCCAACTCGCCTTTCATAGCGCGGCGCAACAACATATCTACTGCCAGCAAACGGTTGATTTCGTTGGTGCCTTCAAAGATACGATTAATGCGGCTGTCGCGGTAGGCGCGGGCAGCGGGAGCTTCTTCGCTGAAACCCATACCGCCGTATATTTGTACGGTTTCATCTACCACATAATCCAAGGTTTCAGAACCCAACACTTTGAGGGCGGCGCACTCGATGGCGTATTCTTCGGCTGCCTGTAATTTAGCCTGTGCTTTATCTACACCGCTTGCCAAAAGTTCATCTACTTTTTCTTTCATCAAATCTGCCACGCGATAAGTGGCTGATTCACAAGCAAAAATGCGAATGGCTTGTTCGGCGAGTTTGTGCTGGATAGCACCGAAATTGGCAATGGGTTGTTTGAATTGTTGTCTTTCATTGGCATATTGTACGGCTTTGGCACAACTTGCTTTGCTGCCGCCCATTACCATAGCGCACAATTTGAAACGACCGATGTTGAGTACGTTGAAAGCAATTTTATGTCCTTTGCCGATTTCGCCCAATACATTTTCAACAGGAACTTCTACATTTTCAAAGAATACTTGTCGGGTAGAAGAACCTTTGATACCCATTTTTTGCTCTTCTGCACCCAAAGTAATACCTTTGCGGTCGGCTTCAACAACAAAGCCGGTGAATTGAGTACCATCTACTTGTGCAAATACGATAAACAAGTCGGCAAAACCGGAGTTGGTAATCCACATTTTTTGCCCGTTGATGATATAATTTTTACCATCGGCACTCAATATAGCTTTGGTTTTGGCGGCGAGGGCATCAGAGCCGGAGTCGGGTTCGGTGAGGCAATAGGCGGCTTTAATTTCGCCGCTTGCCATTTTGGGCAGATATTTTTCTTTTTGGGCATCGGTGCCGAAATAAAAAATAGGCAAAGTGCCGATACCGGTGTGTGCAGCTACGGCAACACCAAAGGAATGGCTGTGACCGAGTTTTTCGGAGATGAGGGTTTCGGTGAGCAAATCTGCACCTGCTCCGCCGTATTCTTCGGGCAAGCCCGCACCTAAAATACCAAGTTCGCCGGCTTCATTGAGGAGTTGCTCCATTAAGCCGGGTTCCATTTTATCTATTTTTTCTATGTTGGGTGCAATACGCGCGTTGATAAAATCGTAAGTGGCATCACCAAAAAGGCGTTGCTCTTCGTTTAAATCTTCTGGCGTAAATAATTCGGCGGCGGCAGTCGTTTTTATCAAAAATTCGCCACCTTTCAAAACAAGATGAGTGGTTTCGTTGCTCATTGTATCTGTTTATATTGAATACGTTAACAAAATATAAGGGCAAATTTAGCGTATATTTTTATATAAAAAAATTTCGCTAATAGCGAAATTTCGCTAAAATAAATTAATTATATTTAAAAAATACTGACAACGAAATAGGATTTTATCGTATCTTAGTTTTGTAATGATTGATTTTATAAAAAAATGCTGTTTGATGATTGTTGGAAAATGTTTTAATTTTGACAGTTTTGTTATTTCATATATCCTTTTTTGTTGATAATCAAGTTGTTTTTTATACATTTGTTTGTTAATTTGTAAATTTTGATTCAAACCTCTACCTTGTTTTATATGAAATTACATATATCATAATACATTATTTCTTGTTGTTTTTTCCTTTACTCCATCATTTGTTTGATTATGTTACGTTCTATTCTATCTTTCCTTTTACTTCTGTTTTCCGGTGATTTATTATTGGCACAAGGTATCGGCACTTCACCGAGTAATGATTTTGAAGGTTTGGTGCAAGATGTGTTTATCTCCGGCAATTGCTTGCAAGTAAACGATGTACAAGGTTGCGGATTTATTGGCACTTTTTCTAATGGTGGCGGTATTGGTTTGGGAGGAAATGGCGGTGTGGGTATTATGCTGGCAAGTGGTCGCTTGGCAAATGCTGCCGGTCCCAACGACAGCCAGGGTACATCGGGCACGGGTGGCTGCGGAGCTTATTCGGCTTTGCCGGGCAATACTACCGAAGGGTCGTACTTGCAATTCACCTTTACACCGGTAGAAGATTTTGTGGAGTTTAATTTCGTTTTTGCTTCCGAAGAATATGGCGGCGATTATGATTGTTCGGTATTTAATGATGTATTCGGTTTTTTTCTGACAGGACCCAATCCGGGTGGCGGAAATTATAACAATACCAATATCGCCTTATACAACGGCATACCTATCACCATTAATAATTTCAACGACCAAGGCTGCGGCGACCCTGTTATTTATACCAACAACGTTGGCGGCTCTTTTATGGAATACGACGGTTATGTGTCGGCATCTATTTTTGCGGCTGTGGACAGCTGCGAAGAATATACGATTACCATTGCCGTTGCCGATGTAGGTGACGGTATTTTTGATTCGGCGGTATTTTTGGAAGGAAAAAGTTTTTCTACGGGCAGTGCATCTACGGTAGCTGCTACCATTGCTGGCGAGGAGTTGACAAATGCTTTTGAAGGCTGCCAAAATATTGTATTCACTTTTTGTAAAGATATAGAAATAAACCCCATCAGCGAACCTGCTGAAATTGAAGTGATTCTTGGAGGCACTGCTACCAATGGTGTAGATTATACGGGACTGCCACCCGGCAATACTTTTACGGTGCCCATTCCGGCAGGTATTGAGTGTATAGAGCTGGAAGTACCTGTTGCTGATGACGGTATTTTGGAAGGTGAAGAAACATTTACTTTGGAAATTACCAACAATACTTGCCCTTGCGGAGCAAATCCGCCTCCTTTGGAGTTGAAAATTCTGGAAAATAATTTGGCAGTTTTGGTAAATGATACCGAATTGTGTCCGGGTGGACAACCTCAGTTGCTTATCGCCAGCCCTTCGGGCGGTTATTTGCCACAAGGCGAAAATTATATTATTCAATGGAAACAATGCAATGCGGGTTTTACCAACTGCGTTAATGCCAGCAATGTGGTATTTCCGGGTGCACCCGGGCAAACACTGTATTATCAAGTACAGGTTGAAGATGCCTGCGGAAATACGGTAACAGAAAATGTACTCGTTACAGTGGGCGGCTTGCCCGAACAGCCCGTCATTGAAGACCCGGGTATTTTGTGTCCGCCGGGTTCTGACGGCTATGTAGAAGAAATATTTTTAATATCCAATGTGGCGAATGGTGTGTGGAGTGGTCCGGGTATTGTAGATAACAGAAACGGAATTTTTAATGTAGATACTGCTTTTGCCGAAGCACCTCAATTTCCTACCGGCGGTCAGCCATATACATATACTATTATATATGAGGTATCCGACGAATGCGGAGCCGAAGTAACCGCCCTCTTGACTATACAAATGGAGAGTGAGCCGCAGGTAGAAATTATAGACCCCGGAGATATTTGTATTGGCGATACTATTGTATTAGATGCCTATATTAATGGTGATATATTGGCAAATGCCCCCGGCAGCGGCTATTGGAGTACACCTACTGCCAATGTATTTATCGGTGATAATGGAGAAGTAACAGGATTTACGGGAAATCCGCCATATATGGTATCTTATGCTTATACCACACCCAATTTTTGTTATACTACCGTTGATGAAATACAATTAAATTTTGTAGAATCTCCCACAGCTACTTTAGATGGTAAAACCTATCAGATTTGCCCCGGTGGTGTAGATTGTACCAATATCCCTATCAAACTCACCGGACAAGCTCCTTGGTCACTGACCTATTCTATTGACGGCACGAATCAGGCGGCTCTCAATATTACACAAAGCCAAACACAAGCCGGCACAGGAGATACGGTATTGTATAATTTACAAGCCTGTACCGCTGGAACTTATATAATAGAAATCGTTTCTGATATAAACTGTACGGGAGTAGGCTTCAATGAAGCGGTGGTAGAAACAGCTCCCCCTTTAACCGTAACATTTCCCGACAGCACCATTTGCTATACAGGTACTGCCGTACAAGTGCCTATCACTTTCACAGGTACACCACCCTTTTTTCTGACCGCTAAATTTGATGGTTTGAATAATGATGTACCGCTTATACAAAATATCACAGCAGCGCAATTAGATGCCAATGGCGTGTATTTGCTGAATATTTCGGCACAATCTCTGAATAACAATATTCCGGGTACTTTCGTAATCAACACCACCCCTTTACCCGGCTTGAGTGATGCTTTGGGTTGTACGCCTACCATCAACAACGGCAACTTCGTAATTGGTACTTTTGCCATTACCGATGCCGACATTACGCCCGAAACCTGTGATGCCGCCAATGGTGCTGTTACCAATGTTACCTATTCCGGTGTGGGCACTAACAGTTTGGAATATTACTGGGTGTCGGCAGCCGGAGATACAGTAGCTACCACCGATAATTTAACAGATGTAAATGCGGGAACTTATACTTTGTATCTTCACAATGCGGGTGGCTGTGTGGATACTGCCACTTACGATATTCCCGACCAACCTTCGCCTGTATTAAGCGGCGGTACTGCAACGGCAGCCACTTGTAACCTCAACAACGGCAGCATTACAGATATTGTTATATCAGGCGGCACCGGCAATATCTCCTACGAATGGCTCAACGGTGCAGGTACTACCATAAACGGTGCTGCAAGTATTGATTTAAATAATGTAGCAGGCGGTACTTATACTTTGGTAGCCACCGATGCCAACGGTTGCGATGATTCTTTGTCGCTCACTATTGATGCCTTTGCTAGCCCTATATTGAACGGCGGCATCGTACAAAATGCCTATTGCGGACAAAGCAACGGCAGTATTTCGGGTATTAGTGTTACTTTAGCAACAGGTGTCACCAATGCTGTTTACAGTTGGCAAGACAGCAACGGTAACGAAATAGCTCTTACTACAGACCTTTCCAACGTTCCGGCGGGTACTTATACTTTTATAGTAATTGATGAAAATGATTGTGAAGTTTCTTTACCTCCTTTTGTAGTTGATGATTTGCCGGGACCTACCTTGAGTGGCGGCGGCACCGAACCCGAAACCTGCTCGGAAAATGACGGAGCAGTGGTGGGAATTTCTATTGCAGGCGGAGCGACACCTTATACTTATACCTGGACTGATGCCAACGGAACGACAGTAGGTACGGATAGCATTGATTTATACAATGTTACCGAAGGTTCTTATACACTTACTGTTGTAGATAATGCCAATTGTGAAGATGAAATAGGACCTTTCACCGTGAGCCATACACCCGATATAGTAGCCACAGGAGGAACAGTAAATAATGCCGCTTGTGGCGATGCCAATGGCGGTATTAGTGGAATTAATGTAAGCGGCGGAACTTCCCCTTATACTTACGAATGGTCAAATAGTACGTCCAATATTAATTTAAGTAATGTGGGCGAAGGCACATATACTTTTACAGTCACCGATGCTGCCAACTGTACAGCCACACTCAATTTTGATGTTGCCGACGAACCAGCTCCCATCATCAATGGTGGAAGTTTGGTTCCATCTACTTGTAACTTGCCCAATGGAGCAGTCAATGGCATTACCATTATCGGCGGTACGGAACCACTCACTATTCAATGGCTCAATAACGGCACACCCGTAAGCGGAGCTACTACTGCTACTTTGAGCAATGCCACAGGCGGCGATTATACACTTGTTGTAACAGATGCCAACAACTGCGAAGTAACACAGGATTTCACTATTCCCGCTTTTGGAAACCCCGCTTTAAGTGGCGGCACTGTACAAAATGCACATTGCGGACAAAGTGACGGCAGCATTACAGGCATACAACTGACTTTGGCAAATGGTGTAACTGATGCAGATTATGTATGGACTGATGCAGCAAACAATACGGTGGGTAATACTGCCAACCTCAACAATGTTGCAGCAGGAACATACACAGTTACAGTTACTGATGAAAATGATTGTGAAGCTACCTTATCTTTTACAATAGATGATTTACCTGCACCGACTTTGAGTGGCGGCACACCTTTTGCAGAAACCTGTGCCGGAAATGATGGTGGTGTCGATGGAATTACTGTATCCGGCGGAGCTACACCATATTCATATAGCTGGACAAATGCAGGTGGAACTATTGTAGGCAGCAACGATATAGATTTAAGCGGCGTACCACAAGGTACTTATACATTGACAATAACAGATGATGCAGATTGTGTTGTAACAAGCCCCCCTTTTGAAGTAGAACACGCCCCGCAAGTTGATGCTACCGGCGGTACAGTTGATGACAGTGCCTGCGGCGATGCAAATGGTGGTATCAATGGTATCAATGTATCGGGCGGCACAACACCTTATTCTTATAGCTGGACAAATGCAGGCGGTACAGAAGTAAGTACAACTTTGAATTTGACCAATGTATTGGCAGGAAATTATACTTTTACGGTCACAGATGCCTCTGATTGTCAGGCTACTTTGTCTTTTACAATCAATAATGAAGCCGGACCCACACTGAGTGGCGGCGAAGCTACTCCCGCCGTATGTGCCGAAGCCAACGGAGCCATTAACAATGTACAAAGCAATGGCGGCACAGGTACACTCACCTTCTCTTGGACAAATGCCTCCGGTTCTGTTGTAGGAAACAGCATTAATTTAGCCAATGTCAGTCCGGACGACTACACACTTACCGTTACTGACGAAAACGGCTGTACCGACAACATCACCATTACAGTAGGAACACTGCCTTTGCCAACCCTCAGCGGCGGAACAGTAAATAATGCTACTTGTGGCGAAGCCAACGGAAGTATTATCAACATTGTTGCTACCGGACAAGGCACTATTGATTATGTATGGCAAAACAGCAGTGGCGGCGTAGTTGGTTCGGGTAGCGGCACAAGTATTAGCTTGCAAAATGTAGCACCAGATACTTATACCCTCATCATCACCGATGAAAATCAATGCGAAGAAAGCCAAACCTTTACTTTACAAAATGAACCCTCGCCTGTATTAAGCGGCGGTGTTGCCAATAATTCAAGTTGCGGCAATGCAGATGGAAGTATAAATGGCGTAAGTGTAAGCGGCGGCACACCGCCTATTACTTATTCTTGGGAAGATGCAGCAGGTGATGCAGTAGCGGGCAATGGCAATTCATTGTCTAATGTGCCTGCCGGTGCTTATACCTTATATGCTACTGATAACAATGGCTGCCGCGATACTTTATTTTTTAATATTATTGATATTGGCGCACCAACTGTTAATCCTCCTACTACTGTAATCGGCACAACCTGTTCCGGTAATAACGGCTCTATTGCAGGTGTGAGTGTAAGTGGCGGCACACCGCCTTATTCCTATCAATGGACACTGAATGGTACACCTGTTATCAATGGCAACCAAGCAGATATAGCTGCTTTGGCGGCAGGAACTTATACGCTTACTGTCACCGGAGCCAACGACTGTGCAGCCAGCATCAATGTAGACGTTCCCGACGCACCGGGTCCTGTTTTAAGCGGCGGTATTGCTCAGGCTTCTAGTTTCTGTGCCGACAACGGCAGCATCAGCGGTATTGTTTTATCCGGCGGCACAGCACCTTTCAGCTATCAATGGGAAAGAAACGGTGTGTTAATAGCGGGCGAAAATGATATTGATTTGCAAGATGTAGGCGCAGGAAATTACACTTTAACAGTAACTGATGATAATGATTGTACATTTAGTATAGATTTTACGGTTACTGCCGCCAATCCACCTTCTTTGAGTGGCGGTACTGTGGTAAATGAAACGTGCAGCGATAATAATGGAAGCATTACAGGTATTGTTTCTAATGGAGTGACACCGCTTACTTATGAATGGGTAAATACCAATACTCCCAACAATGTAATCAGCACAAGCATCAATTTAAATAATGTAGCTGCCGGAGAATATGAATTGACCATGACCGATGGTAATGATTGCGATACTACTTTAACATTTACGATAACTGACAGTCCGGCTCCGCAAATCAGTGGCGGCGGCACTACTCCTTCGAGTTGCGGTCAGTCAGATGGTGCTGTTAGTACAGTAAATGTAAGCGGAGGTCAAACGCCTTACACTTATAGCTGGATCAATGCACAAGGAGCAGCAATAGGCGGCAATCAGAATAATTTGCCGAATGTTCCTGCGGGTAGCTATACACTCACCGTCACCGATGCCAACGACTGCACCGATACCGAAACTTATACCGTTTCTGATGCTTCGGCACCGATTATCAGTGGCGGCACTCCTACATCTACTACTTGTTCTCAGGATAATGGCAGCATTACAGGCGTTTCAGCTTCGGGTGGCAACGGCAATTTGAGTTTTACATGGACAGATGCGGGCGGAGCTACGGTTTCCACCAATCAGCAATTAAACGGAGTGGCGGCAGGAAACTACACACTTACGGTAGAAGATGCTACGGGTTGTGTAGCAACCAAATCATTTACCATCACCGACCAAGCTGCACCTCAATTAAGTGGCGGCACCGTGACACCTCCCACCTGCGGCGAAAATAATGGAAGTGTAACAGGCGTTTCGGCTTCGGGTGGTACTGCACCTTTGACCTATGTATGGCGCGAAGGAACAACAATAGTAGGCAACTCGGTTAATTTGATAAATGTAGGTCCCGGCACTTATGCACTTACTGTTACCGATGCCAATGATTGTAGCGATAACATTTCATTTGATGTAATAGATGAAGCATCACCACAAATTACAGTGGACGGCACCACCGTTTCGGATTGTGGAACAGGTACGGGCACAGCGAGCATCAGCGTAAGCGGCGGCGTATCTCCTTATCAATACGAGTGGACAAACAGCTTATTACAAGTAGTTTCTACCGTTCAAGACCCGACCGGTCTTTTACCCGGCACTTATACAGTGGCGGTTACAGATGCCAATAATTGCACCATCACTGAGCAAGCCTTAGTTCCGGGCAATATTCCACCGCCTGTTATCAGTTGCGGAACCGCCGATTATGAAAGCCTTACTTTCAACTGGACGGCGGTAGGCGGAGCAAATGGTTATTTGGTTACTTACGAAGGATTGAACGATACCTTATTGCTAAGTGCTGCAACACTCACTTATACTATAGAAGATTTATCGCCCAACCAAACTGTTACCTTATATGTAGCCACCGTAGGCGAAGCCGGTTGCGGATCCAGTGCCTTTGCCGACAATGATTGTACTACGGCAGGTTGTCCGCCGGTTGCAGTGGCTATCAGTGGTTTAGCAGATTCTTATTGTGTAGGTGATGCTGCCGTAAATTTAACTGTTACGCCTACGGGTGCTGTATTGAGCGGAGCGGGCATCAGCGGACTTACATTTGACCCTACAATAGCAGGAGCCGGAAATATAGACATCAATTTAGTGTATGAGGTGTATTATGATCAGGATACTTGTGTGTATGAAACGCAAGCAACAACAGTAGTATATGAACAACCCATAGCCGACTTTGAATTAGACAGTTCGGTGGTATGTTTGGGCGATTTGGTGAACTTCAGCTTTACGGGGCTTGCCAATAATGGTGATGATATATTGTGGGATTTCGGCGATGGCGCACAGCCTGCTACCGCCAACGGTATTGGTCCTCACGAAGTTTTTTGGAACACACCGGGCAACAAAAACATATCGCTCACCGTTGCCAGCAGCAATTGTAATGATGCCACTTCGCAGGTGGTGGCAGTTTCGGAAGTTACCATCAGCACCATTGGCAGCACCGAAATTGATTTGGGAGAATCTATTGAACTCGTTACCAATGGAACTTCTGCACTCAATGGCAGCTTAGATTTTGAATGGATAGTATTGGGTGAAAATGGCAATCTTTCCTGCGAAAACTGCCAAAATCCTACTGCTACTCCTATTGACTCGGTTACATATCAAGTAACCGTAGAAGACGAATACGGCTGTACGGCTACTACTACGGTTACGATTGACGTTTTTGTGAAACCTTTTGTTGCCGTTCCTACCGGATTTTCACCAAACGGCGATGGTATTAACGACTTTTTCAAAGCAATTTCGCGGGAAGTAACAGCATTAGAACTGATGGTATTCAGTCGGTGGGGCGAAAAGATGTATGAAACCAAAGAAATCAATCATCAGGGCTGGAACGGCTTATTGCCCAACGGCGAAGCTGCCGAATTAGATGTATATGTATGGTGGTGCAGGTATAAAGACAACAACGGCAAAGAAGAACTCATCAAAGGAAACGTAACCTTAGTGCGATAAACTTTTGATCTAATCATTTGTTTTATTTCATAAAAAAATAATTTCCGGCAGTGATAAAATGCTTGTAATTTTATCACTGCTTTTTTTCTTTCTGTTAAAGATGATACGCAGCATTGCTCGGCATTGCTGATTTTGTATTCAAAAAAATTCTGTTCATCATTTTTATAACCATAAAAAAATTATGGCTCATATTTTAGAAAATCCTGTCGCTTCAGCCTCTTTTATCCCAAAAGAAAGCACGGTATCCAATCAAATAGCAGATGTGATAGCACAACAAAACCGTTTTTTTGCTTCGGGTGTTACAAAAGACGCAAATTTTCGGGTACAGCAACTCCGCCGCCTGCGCCAAGCTATACAACAATATGAGCCGAAACTCTTCGATGCGCTCCACGCCGACCTGCACAAAAGCAATTTTGAAAGTTTCGGAACAGAAATCGGTGTCACACTCTCCGAAATAGATGGTTTTATCAGCCATGTTCCGCGTTGGGCAAAACCCCACAGCGTAGGCACTTCTTTATTTCATTTTCCGGCATCGAGCCGCATATATTACGAACCTTTCGGCAAAACCCTCATCATTGCCCCTTGGAATTATCCGTTTTTGTTGAGTATTTCGCCATTGGCAGGTGCGTTAGCCGCCGGAAACACTGCCGTTATCAAACCCTCCGAACTCACGGTGCATACTTCGGCGGTAATGCAGGAAATGTTAGAGGCTTATTTTCCTGCCGAACAAGTGGCGGTATTTCAGGGCGATGCCGCCGTTGCTCAACAATTGCTGGCGCAGCCTTTTGAATTTGTCTTTTTTACGGGCAGCACGCGCGTAGGCAAAATTGTATATGAAGCCGCCGCCAAAAATCTCACACCCGCAGTGCTGGAACTCGGCGGCAAAAGCCCTTGTGTGGTGGACAAAGATATACATCTGACACACACCGCCCGCCGTATTGTGTGGGGAAAGTTTTTAAATGCCGGACAAACCTGTATTGCACCCGATTATGTATTGGTGCATCGTTCTGTAAAAGATGCTTTGATTGCACAAATGAAAAAAGAAACGGAGCAGTTTTTTGGCAGCAACCCCCAACAAAGCAGCGATTATGTGCGCATCATCAACCACGCTCACTTCGACCGATTGCTGCGCTTGATAGATGCTTCCAAAGTGGTGCACGGTGGCACACACGACCGCAACGACCGCTACATCGCACCTACTATTTTAGATGGTGTGCAGTTGAAAGATGCAGTGATGCAGGAAGAAATTTTCGGTCCTATTTTGCCTGTCTTGACCTACGAAAATACCGAAGAAGCACTTGCCATCATTCGGCAACGCCCCAAACCTTTGTCGTTATATGTTTTTTCAAAAGATAAAAAATGGTGCGAAAATATCATTGAGCGCACTTCGTCGGGCGGCGGCTGCATCAACGACACTATTGTGCATATTTCCAACAAAAACTTAGGCTTCGGCGGTGTGGGCAACAGCGGATTAGGAAAATATCACGGCAAAAACAGCTTTGAGGCATTTTCCAATCGGCGCGGTATTTTAGATAAAAAATTGTGGCTTGATGTGCCTTTGCGCTATGCTCCCTACAACAAATTGAGCTTGGATATGGTACGAAAAATCTATCGCTGGTTTTTTTAGCTGGCGGATAAGTAGGTAATTTTTTTTGAAAAGAAAACAAATCCACACACTTGGCAGGCGGTATTTTTTCATAAAAAACACCGTATTTTCAATACCTTAAAATAAATTTTTGTTACAATTTTGTTTTGCGCAGGTACTTTGATACTCAGATATTACTGTATTGCTTGGTGTTGTTTTTGTTGTCTGTTGTGTTCATCATCAGAGAGCGCAGCACAAACGACAAGGAAAGAAACGCAGCAGGTGGTAGGCTTTGACATTCCACAAGGTCGGCGCGTTTGTACGATACCGATACAAGTTGTCAATAATTTAATACTGCTGCCGGTGCGCAACCATAGCGGTTTGCCACTTACTTTTATTTTAGATACAGGTGTAGCTACGCCGATTTTATTGTATCAATCGCTGCAAAATACTTTTGAATACCGCTACCAACGTACAGTTACGGTGAGGGGTTTGGGCAAAGATGAAGCACTCGAAGCACAGGCTCTCAGTGGAGTTTCCTTAGATATAGGTGCGTTGCAAGGGCGCAATTTGGAGATGATTGTACTACCTGATTTTGCCTTTGATGCTACAAGTTTGGTCGGTGTGCCGATACACGGTATTATTGGCTACGACATATTTGCACCCTTTCAGGTGCGTATTGATTATATAAAAAAGCAATTACAAATACGGCTGCCGCAATCGTCCTGCAAAGGAGCAGCGAGCATCATTCCTTTAGAAATCATCAATAAAAAACCATATATACGGGCTAAGGTGCAACAAGAGGAACGAAGGTATGACAATACTTTGCTGTTTATAGACAGCGGCTCCAGTATGGCACTTACATTGGTGGCACGCGATACTTTAGATATACCCCCTTCGGAGCAGGTAGTTCCTGTGTTTTTTGGGCACGGGACTCAGTGGCGATTTGAGTGGCAACTTGGGTAGGGTAGATGCTCTGTATATGGATAAGCACACTTTATTACAGCCTCTTACAGCTTTTCCCGATTCTGTGTCGCTGCGGCATTTGTATGCAGTGGACAGTATCCGCAACGGCTCGGTGGGTGGCGAAATATTGCGGCGTTTTGTGGTAACATTTGACTATACGGCGCAACGGCTCTATTTACAGCCCAACCGACATTTTAAACAAAGCTTTGAATACAACAAAAGCGGCTTACATCTGTTGCAGGAAAACAACAACAAACTCACCACTTTGGTAGTGAGCAGGGTGGAGGCAAACAGTGCAGCAGAGCAGGCAGGTATTGAAAAAGGGGATATTTTATTGTCGATAAACGGAACTGCCGCCGCCGAGTGGAAACTCAGCGAATTGTATCATTTTTTTACCCACAAAAAAGCGGGCAAGCGCATACATCTCAAAATATTGCGACAGGGCAATATCAAAATTTCCCGCACTTTGGTATTGCGCGATTTATTGTAAAAATACATAGCAGTATATAAAAAAAAGCCGCCCCCAAAATTGAGGAGCGGTCTTGTGTGTATGTATAATAACAGTTAGGGTCTGTTTTAGCATTGAGTTTTGAAGACAAAATTCATATTGTTTTATTAACGGCTCAATACCATGCGTTTGCTGGCTACTTCAATACCGTCTGCAACGAGGGTATAAATATATAATCCGGCAGAAAACTCATTGGCTTCGATAATACTGCTGCCTGCGCCGCGCGAAGTAATATCCATTGCTTTGAGTTGTTTGCCACTCATATCATAAATAAATAGTTGGGCAGTATTGACGGTTTCGGGTAAAAAGTAGCGAATTTGTGTGTTTTGGTTGAATGGATTGGGGGCATTTTGTTCCAGAACAGCACCTTGCAAATCGTTGTTATTGTTGCCGGAAGTTTTGTTAAAAGCCGAGCAGCCATTTTCGCACATTGCTTGCAAGAGGTTTTTTAAATTCTCTAATTCTTCTTTTACGCTGCTTACTTGCTTGTTTAATTCAACAATGGCTTCATCTTTGCTTTCAATGAGGACTTGTTGCTCTTGAATGGCTTCGGTGAGTACCGGAATTACTGCATCATAATTCACCATTAAAGTACCGCTTTCGTGTTGGCGTACTGCTTCGGGTACTATTTCGAGCAATTCCTGTGCTAAGAAACCATTGGTTTTTCCTTCCGAAAATTTAGTGTCTTTCAACAAAGTATTGTCGTATTCGTAGCTCACCGGATTGAGGGCTTTTACTTTGCTCAAAGCATTTTGCAAAGGTGCGATGTCTTTTTTGAGGCGTTTGTCGGAGAAAGTGAAGTACATACCGCCGCCCACATCACCATTGGCAAACAACACAGTGCCTACAACACCTGTCACCCAAGGTGCACTGCCCGGAATAATAGCTGCCGGACCAGGCCACATACAATTACTGAAAGGACCGCCAACGGTTAAAGTAGCATTGACATTCAGGTCGCCGGGGCAACCGGGTGTGGTGCTGATAATAGGAAACCCTACTGCGCTGGTGGGCGAACCACAAAAACTAATCGAATTTACATTTCGGATATTGTTGCATTGCATTTGCAAATCTGTGGTAGCAATATGATTGCCTAAATTATCGCCACCACCCGGAGGCACAGCTACAGAAGCTAAATATCCGTTGGCATCTACTCCTACAAAAGTGTTGGGAGTCAAAGAAGGTACATTTACGCCGCTACCGCCTAAAACCAAACCGCCTAAGCCATCGCCAAAAACGTTGCCGCCACCGCAGAAATTAGCCGAATTGATGTTGTTGATATCAAAACACGACATATTTAAAGGCATAGCGGCGATATGATTGCCTAAATTATCGCCTGGCAGTGGGGCAGTGCTTAGGTTGCGAACACGAACATTATTTGTACCATCTAATACCAAGATATTAGTGGCTGCAGTAGTACTCGCACCTAAATTTTGCAAGCGCACCGTACCATTGACGTGGAGTTTGGCGGCGGGGCTGGTTACATTGATACCTACATTGCCGGAGCGGTAAATATTACCTGTAGAAGTGGTAACACCGAGCCATTGTTGGGCTTGTAAAGAAAAAGAAGAAACTGCCAATAAAGAAGCAGCTAATGCGAGATGCTTGATAGTGCGTGTCATAACTTTGAAATTTTTTTGGGTGAATAAAAATTATTAAAATTGATTTGAATGAAATTGTTTGTTTTCTTGCCACAAAATTATCCTACTCATCACCCCGAAAACAAATACAAAAAAAATGAAAAATATAAGCGACTCATTTTTATACTTCCGTGCAAGCAATTACGCCAAACAGATAATTTTTTTTATGGAATAAGGAATAAAAAAAATGCGCCACCCAAAGGCAGCGCACTTTTGTAAAGACATAATACACACAATAGCGTTTTTAGCGTTTTATCAGTTTTCCTTTGCTTATTGTTGCTCCTGTTTGGAGGCGATAATAATAAACTCCGCTTGCTACCTCCGCACTGTTCCAGACCAAATGCTGTGCTCCCGCACCAAAAACAGCATCATTGACAAACTCCACAGCACCCAATGGCGAAAATATTTGCAGTTGCACCTGCTGTTGTTCTTCTTCTACATAAAAAGAGAAAGTTACCGTTTGCTCAAAAGGATTAGGGCTTATTTGTAAATTTTTATAAACGCTCATATTTCCGGCATCGGTTTTAAGTGGCGGGCTGCTGCAATTGACAGAGTTGTGCAATATATAGCGGGCAGCATTTGCCATACATTGTAAATAGTTGGGATTTCCGGTGCAGGCGCAGGCTTCTGTTCTGGAATACACACGACCGTAGTTATTGCCAGGGGTGGTATCTTTAATATAAGTACAAGGACTGGAGCATAAATCGGGCGGCGGCAATGTTAAAACACCATAAATGGGTTCTACGGTAGCCACACCATATACATGAATGGTTTTTAAGCAAGTACCCGAACCAGCGGCTTTACTGGCAGTGCCACCCGCCCCGCAATCAGAACTTACACAATATTCTATGGTATCCATAGAGCCGGTAACGGTGGGCAAAGGATAAGTATAAGCGGCAGTAGAGGTAGAAAAAGTACTCGGAGGCTCACTATCCACACTGATTTCCACCGTATAGCTTGTTGCTTGCGGTACGGCTGTCCATTGCAAAATTTCTTCGTTGCCGGCTTGGGCGTAGCTCGTCCAAAGGCTGTCGGGGTCGGGGCAAAGCGGATTGGAATAGGTATCGCAATGAAAGGTTGAAGGATATTCTATTACATTGGGGCATTGCGAAAGCACACAAAACGTCAAATCTTCGCCTTGCCACGCAGGAGGTACTCCAAAATTAAATTCGGGTGTTGATGGCATAAAACTACCGACAGGCACACCATTGGAGCTGATATTGAGTGTGTATTGGGTTGCTCCTGCCACCGGATTCCAGAAAGCCTGTATGCTGTCGGGCTGTATGCTTGCAAAATTGATAACAGTAGGCGGCGGGCAAAAATGTGACGGCAGCACCCAAGTATCTGCATAAAGAGCCGTATCCGCTTCAATAATTGTATAGGCGGCTGTTTGTGCTTGTAATAGGGTAGTTGCTGCCGCCCAAATCCAACAACAACTGTAAAAAACGCAGCGTAAAGAAATTTTTTTCATATCTTACCAAGTTTAATTTATTTAAAAGTACAATATCACTCCCAATACATTCGGAGTGTTGTTTTCTTTTTTTACGGCACATCTGTTGTGATGATGACAAAATGACGTAAAAAGAAGCCTTATTTTGTTTGATACATAAACATATCCTAAATTAGTACTCAAAAATATAATAAAACCTTTGATTGTTTCATTACATTTTTTCGCCAAAATATCAAAACCTGATACAGTCGGCAGCAATTTTTTTTAAAACTTTTTTATGAAAGATGCCAAATTGATAAAAGTATTGCGGCTTTTGCCTGCCGGCGAACTCAAACGCTGGCGCGATTTGGTATATTCGCCTTTTTTCAACAAAAACAAAGTGTTGCAACAGTTCTGTGATTATATCCTCAAATATGCTCCTGATTTTGAACACCCTGCTTTAGAGCGCGATACAGTATTTGCGACATTGTTTCCTAATGAGGGCGCACGCGACAATAAAAGCGAAACCATCAATATGTTGTCGGGCAAATTATTTGCGCTGCTGGAACGGTTTATTTTTATGATACAAACCGAAAACAAAGCACAACTGCAAGAAATAGAACTCTTGCGTTTTTACGATACTCACCATCAGTCCAATTATTTTCAAAGTGCGCTGCGCAATCTTTCAAAAATAAAAAATGCACACCCTTATCGCAACAAACATTTTTTTTATGAGGATTTTTTGGAAGAATCTTTAAAAACGGATTATTACAGCGAAAAAAACGACGAAAGCAAAGGCGATGTGAATTTTCAGGCGGCGATGTATGCCTTAGATGTGTTTTATTTGTGCAGTAAATTGGAACAACTGTGCCAAATGCGCAACCGCCAGCGCAGCGTGCAGCAGCCCTACACTTATACGCTGATGGAGGAAATATTGTCTTTTTTACAAAATGACACACAATATCGCCGTTATCCTGCTATCAATATGTGGTATTCGGCACTTTGCCTTCTCAACGAACCCACATTAGAACGCTACGACTACCTGAAACAACTGCTCGAACAACACGCTCCTTTGTTGGAAATCCGCGAGAGCAAAATTTTATACACTTATTTGGTAAATACGCTGCGCGATGTAGTGAGCGGGCAGGCTTATTACGAAAAAGTATTTGAGTTGTATCAGTTTGGTTTGACCCAAAATTTCTTGTTTCCGCTGCTGCCCACCGTGCTGCGCAATATTGTGCTGGTGGGTTTGATGCTGAATAAAGTGGAATGGGTGAGTAATTTTTTGGAAACGGCAAAGCCGCAAATTGCCGAACACCCCGACAAAGAAGATGCTTTTAATTTGTGTTTGGCGTGGTTGGATTTTAAAAAAGGAAATTTTGATGCCGTTTTAGACCGCCTCAATACGGTGTTTTTCAACAGTATCATTTTTAAAATAGACGAACGCTGTGTGCGCCTGAAAATTTATTACGAACTCGGTTTAGATGAATTGTTTTTGAATCTTATCAACAGTTTTCGCAAATTTGTCACCGACAACAAAAACATATTGCCCGCCAATTATGTGCAATGGCAGCGCGATTTTATCAATACCACCTACGACCTGTTCAACACCGCCGCCGGAGAAACGAAAAAATTGCAAGCCATTAAAGAGCAAATTGTGCAAACCGCCATTTTACCCGAGCGCACTTGGCTGCTGGAAAAATTGGAACTCAAAATGCAGCAACCCCCAAAAAGGAAATATTGAGTGCAGCACGAAACAAATGATTAATTTTTAATTATAAATGATAACTACAAGAACTAATTAAAAATCAATGTTGTATAAAAACAAATACTAAAAATTGATTCTGCTCAAGCACTTGCTTTATTCAAAAACAAATATTCTTTTATATTTTTTTTACAAAACAATGACCACTCCTACCGCCACCGCCGCCACACGCCCTTTGCTCATTATCGGCGGCGGAGCCATTGCGCGTTTGGCAAAATTTTATTTTGAGCGCGACACGCCTTATCGCATTGCTGCCTTTGCCGTAGATGCTGCCTTTTGCCACAGCGATACTTTTGAAGGGGCACCCCTGCTCACCATTGAAGCGGCGACAGCACAGTTTCCGCCCGCCACCTGCGATGCTTTCGTAGCCATCGGCTATGCGCAAATGAATCGGGTGCGGGCGCAAAAATACGAGCAAATGAAGCAATACGGCTATCGTTTGGCGACTTATATCAGTCCACACTGCACCTATCTGAGCCAATTTGAAACCGGCGACAACTGTTTTATTCTGGAAGATAATACCATACAGCCTTTCGTGCGCATCGGCAACAATGTGTATTTGTGGAGTGGAAACCATATCGGGCACGATGTACACCTCGCCGACCATGTGTATGTGACTTCGCAAGTGGTGATAGCGGGATTTACGCAAGTGGGGGCTTATAGTTTTTTGGGCGTAAATGCAACCCTCCGCGACAGCATCGTGCTGGGAGAGCGCACTTTGGCGGGAGCGGGAGCAGTATTGCTCAAAAATACCGCCGCCGGTAGTGTGTGGGTTCCGCCGCCTTCGGTACTGCTGCCCAAAGACAGCAGCGAACTGAAAATCTGAAACAAAATTATTTATGCTATATTTTAATTATAAAAGCACTGTTTTTTTTGTTAAAGATAATGAAATAGCTGCTTTGTATATTTTGTAATGTGCAAATGGATATGAAACAAAGGAACATAAAAACCCATACCTTTGGAGGTGTTTTGTGAAAAATTCAACCAATATTCAAAAGTTTTACCAATATGGAGCTAATGACACTTAAAGAAGCCGCCGATTTTGCAAGCCGGCATATCAATAAGAACGTAACAACTTCTAATATTTCCTATTTGATAAATTACGGCAGAATACCAAAAGCAGGAAGCAATGGAACAGTTTTAATTGATAAACAAGAACTTATCAAATATTATGAAAGCTATTATGGAAGCCGTGAGTTGGATTGGAAAGACAAATTAGGCAATGATTTGAATTGGGCTTTGAGTTTTGAACACCTGAAAGAAGCCGAAACAACTAAGCACGTCCACCGTTTGCACCCCTACAAAGGCAAATATATTCCGCAATTAGTTGAATATTTTTTAGATGACCATACAGACGAATTTAAAACAAAAACTTTTTTCAAAAAAGGAGATATTGTACTTGACCCTTTTTGCGGGAGTGGCACAACCTTAGTACAATCTAACGAATTGGGTATTCACGCTATTGGTATAGACGTTTCGGCTTTTAATGCCTTGATAGGGAATGTAAAAGTTTCAAAGGTGGATTTGACAGACCTTTTCCAAGAAACCGAACAGATAAGTAAATCACTCAAAAAATTTGTACTCAACTCATCACATCTTGCTTTTGAAAAAGAACTTTCAGAGTATTTGACAGAATATGATAAAAAATATTTCCCCTCACCCGAATTTAAGATTAAGGTAAGAAAAAAGGAAATTGACGAAAAAACTTACACTGAAGCCCACGAAAAAGTTGTTTTGGAGAAATTTAATGAATTGGTAGTTAAATATAGCCTACAAATTAGGCAAGAGCAGAAAAATAATTTTTTGGCAAAGTGGTATTTACAGCCAGTTCGTAATGAGATTGACTTTGTATTTGAGCAAATCAAAAAAGTACAAAATCCACACACTAAAAAAGTGCTTACCGTAATTTTGAGCCGTACTATTCGTAGTTGTAGGGCAACTACTCACGCAGATTTGGCAACTTTGGTAGAACCTGTAACAACGACTTACTATTGCGCAAAACACGGTAAAATTTGCAAACCTTTGTTTTCGATGGTTTCGTGGTGGGAAAGATATTGTAAAGACACTTTACAACGATTTGGAGAATCTGCTAAATTAAGAACTAATACATTTCAATATTGTCTGAATGGTAACTCGGAAACAATAGATATTTTTGCAGAATTAGCCAAAAAACACCCCACTTTTTATGAATTAGCCCGAAATCAAAAAATCAAGGGTATTTTTTCAAGTCCGCCGTATGTAGGCTTGATTGATTACCACGAACAGCACGCTTATGCTTATGATTTGTTTGGATTTGAAAGAAAAGACGACCAAGAAATCGGCTCGATGTCCAAAAAGCAAACCAAACAAGCCCAACAAGACTACGCCAAAGGTATAGCCAATGTACTAAATAGCTGCAAAAGGTTTTTGGCGGAAGATTATGATATTTTCTTAGTAGCAAACGACAAAAACAATTTATACCCACAAATTGCAGAAATGGCAGGTATGCAAATTGTAAATCAATACAAACGCCCTGTGTTAAATCGTACAGAAAAAGACAAAGGGGCGTATTCGGAGATTATTTTTCATTTTAAAAGCAAGTAAAATTATGCAAAACCCAAGATTAAAAGGAGTTGTAGAACGCTTTGCAAATTTCAAACAAATTCAAGGTGAATTTTGGGAGAAATACCAAATATTTGCAAATTATATCTTTTTGAAAGATGTATTTTATAAGGTAAATGAAGAATATCCCTATGAAAGTCTTTTAAATATTTCATTTCTAGAAGATATAAATTTTGGGAAAGATGGTACTATGGCTGTAGATGGGTGCTTTTTAATCTATAAAAAAGAAATTCTACATCTTGGAATGGATACGCAAGATTTAGAAGAAAAATTTGAAAAATTTACAGATGGAGATTTGAATATAATACTTATTCAAACTAAATCAGGAAAATTAGAACCGACTGATATTAGTACATTATCAGATTGTCTTAATGCTGAATTTAAGCAACAAACAGAATGGCGAAAATTTGTGGAACTTCGAGGATTATGTAATAATTTCTTAGAAAAAACCAATAAAATAAATATAAAGTTTTCTTGTATTTATGTTGAAGGTAAGCAGACAGAAAAAGCTACATTTAATAATTCTACTTTTACTGTTCGTGTTGATGCCCTTAAAAAAGCAATGAAAGATTATTTATGGATTCCAAAAGATGAATATATTTTAGTTGATTTTTGTAGTGCTGAAAAAGTGTATGAAATGTATGAAAAGCAAGAGCAAAATCTTAGCATTGTTTCTAAAACTGTAAATTATATAAATATAACGAGTGCTATAACTGTTCCTGATGTTGGAAATATTTTATTCGGAGCAATATCTTTTGGAGAGTTAATGAAACTAATTTACGATAAAGAAAAAGGTAGAAGGTATGAATTATATGGCTACAATGTTAGAGATGAAGTTAAAAACCCTGCAATTAAGAAGGAGATAATTAAAACAATTACGGAACAGGGGGAACAATTTATTATACTTAATAATGGCATCACTTTTATTGTTGATAAACAAGAGAAACGTGGTGAAAGGGGAATTGTTCTTGAAAATATAAGAATAGTAAATGGTTGCCAAACTTGTAATGCCATTGTAGATGTTTGCAAGGATACAGACGATTTTAATGACCGCCAAGTTAGTATGAGAATTATTGAAACTCAAAAAGATGAAATACTTTTGGGTAATATCACTTATTCTTCAAATAATCAGAATGCTGTTACGAAAGAAAACCTTATTTCTATTGCTCCAAAAATATTTGAATTAGAAAAGGCATTTAAGGTTTTTGATTTGGAAAGAACGACTCCTTTTGAAACAGTTCTTTTTGAAAGACGAGAAGGGCAGTTTAGAGGTCAGAGCGTAAAATACATTGATACTCTTGCTCTTGCCAAAGCCTATATTTCTTTATGGGACGGTTTACCGAATGAGTGTTTAATGTATAGAGATGAAATACTTGAAAAATTTGTACATAGTATGAAAAACGATGAGTTTTTTATCAAAAAATCAATAATAGCAGGGATTTTATGGCATAACATCTATAAAAACACGCCATCTCTTTATGATAATGCTCGTTATCATATTTTTTCAGTAATCACGAGAAATTACATAGATTTACAAAATCCAGAAATTTCACAACTTGATTTTCATAAAATTCCTGATGAAATTCAGTTAGTTATAAATGCAATAAAAGAATGTAAAGACACTAATAATGACTTTATTTTCCCTGCATCAACTGCAAAGGGTAAAATACATTATCGTAAATTTTATCCACCAACAGCATTAAATGAGATAGATATAAAATATAAATCACTAAAAAATGCCCCTATCTAAAACACAAAAACTTCAAATACAAGAAGTCATTAAAACTTGTCTACGAAGCAAGTTCAAAAATTACAAACCTGAAAGCAATTATATGCCTTTTCATCACGCTTTACTGGGAAAAGACAGAATGGCGTTATTTTCTTTTATTCAATCTTTAAATACCACTTTTGGGAGTTCTATTTTTGAACCTGTAGCAATAGCTTTATCTGCAACTCATTTCAAAACAGCAAAAGCACAATTTGTAGTGGGGAGTGAAATAAGCGACTTTGCACAAAGGGAAATTCAAGAAATCATCAATGAACTTTCTATGGGTACATCGCCCAACAAAATAAATGAAGTGGAGAGAATACGCAAGGTTTGCCAAAAGGGAATAATGCAAAAACTCAAAACTGTAAAAGTGGATTTGTATTTGGAAACACAAAGCAATGAAATTCATTTATTTGACCTAAAAACAGCCAAGCCAAATATCAGTAATTTTAAAGATTTTAAAAGAACACTTTTAGAATGGGTAGCCATTATTTTAGCCCAAAATCCAACAGCAAAAATTCATTCTTACGTTGCTATTCCTTATAATCCTTATTACCCCGAACCTTATCAGCGTTGGACGTTAAAAGGAATGTTAGACTTATCCCAAGAGTTAAAAGTTGCCGAAGAATTTTGGAACTATTTAGGCGGTGAAGGTGCTTTTGAAGATTTATTGGATTGCTTTGAATTGGCTGGTTTGGAAATGCAAGCTGAAATTGATAATTATTTTTTAAAATTTAAGTAATACTTATGAATAGGCTTTTGTAAGAAAAAAGCTACACTATCCAAATCCTTCGCGAATATTTTAAAGTTGGTTTGTTTTTTGCCAATATTATTGTATCTGTTTTATAATATTCATTTTTTCAATACATCTTTGTATGAAATACGCTACTATATCATTTCTGTTTTGGGTGGGTTTTTCTGTATTCGCTATCCCCGCCTTACAAGCACAAACCCTGCCTGTCCCTTTCAAACCCTGCGAGCAGTTGTTGAGTGCTTTGCAACTGCAAGCCCCCAACGACAGCACCCACCTTTTACTCAGCGACTACCTGTGCGAACCCTACACCATCAGCTCCATACAAACACACAGCAGCATTGTCTATCATCTTTCCGATGACCGCAAGCAGCTCAGTTTTTGGATAAAAGACAAGGAAGCCCTGCCGCCGCTTTCGTGGCTTACTATTCGCGGAAACGGAAAAAATACGAGTATTCTCGTGAAAAAATCGGATAAACAAAAAGTCCTTTTCTCCTATCAACCCGAAAAAGCAAACCGCCCGATGAAAGTGCAATTAGCGGGTGACATGAATCAGTGGAATCCGGCGAACACCACCCTCGTCTGGAACGAAGCACAACAACAATACGAAACCGAAATGTACCTGAAAAGCGGTATCTACGCTTATCAGATAGTGGCAGACGGCAAATGGCAACTCGACCCCGCCAACAGCGAGCAAATGCCCAACGGTATGGGCGGTTTCAACTCAAAACGCACCATAGGCGACCCTTTGCAGCGCAAAGTGCCGCACCTCACCACCTTCAAATACACCGACACCCATATTTTAATCAAAGGCGAGCGCGACCCCTATAAAATGGTGGCTCAATGGCAAAATACCGCTATTGACGCTTTTTATTCCGAAGGCTCACAAACCTACCAAATTCTCATTCCGCAAGAAGCCAAACTATTGCCGCGCTCTTTTGTGCGCGTTCAAGCCTACAACGAACACGGCATTTCCAATGAATTGCTCCTTCCCTTGCACTTCGGGCGCGTATTGGATAAGGTGCAGGAAATTCAGCGCAGCGATGCACAGGCACAAATCATTTACAATGTTTTTATTGACCGTTTTTATAATGGCAACCCCACCAACGACCGCCCCACTCCCGACCCCGAAATTTTGCCCAAAGCCAACTATTACGGCGGCGATATTGCGGGCATCACACAACAACTAAACAAAGGATTTTTTGACGAACTCGGTATCAATACTTTGTGGATTTCGCCCGTTGTTAAAAATCCAAAAGGAGCTTGGGGCTTGTTTAACAAAGATGGTGTACGCACTAAATTTTCTGCATATCACGGCTATTGGCCTGTTTCTTTTAATCAGGTGGAAGAAAGGCTCGGCACCGCACAAGACCTCAAAAATCTGGTCGCTGCCGCCCACGACCACAACGACAATGTATTGCTGGATTTTGTGGCGCACCATGTACATCAGGAACACCCCTTTTACCAACAAAATCCCACCCTTGTCACGAATTTGCATTTGCCGGACGGCTCGCTCAATACCGAGCGTTGGGACGACCACCGCCTCACTACTTGGTTTGATGTGTTTTTGCCCACTTTGGATTTTTCTAATGCCAAAGTGCGCCAGATGCTGTCGGATTCGGCGGTTTTTTGGCTCAAAGAATACCAACTCGACGGCTTTCGCCACGATGCCACCAAGCATATACCCGAAATTTTTTGGCGCGATTTAACCAAAAAAATAAAAAAAGAAATACAACACCCTATTTATCAAATCGGCGAAACCTACGGCTCGCCCGAACTGATAGGTTCTTATTTGGGCAGTGGTATGTTAGATGCACAATTTGATTTTAATGTATATGATGGTTTGGTGGGGGCTTTGGTCAATAAAAACGCTTCTTTTGACGATCTCAAAAGCCGTATTATTCAAAGTTGCACCACTTACGGCTATCACCACACGATGGGCAATATCAGTGGCAACCAAGACCGCCCGCGTTTTATGGCACTGGCAAGCGGCAAACTTTCTTTTGAAGATGATGCAAAATGGGTGGGCTGGGCAAAAAATATACAAACAGAAGCCGCCGACTCTGCCGCTTTTAAAAAAATGGCTTTGTTGCAAGCCTGTATTTTTACGCTCAACGGCATACCGATTGTGTATTATGGCGATGAAATAGGTATGACGGGTGGCAACGACCCCGACAACCGCCGCCCGATGCAGTTTGAAAATTATACCCCCGAACAAAAAAAATTGCGCCATACTGTTCAGCAATTGGCAAAATTGCGCCGCAATACCTTGCCCCTGCTCTATGGCGATTTGCGCCTGCTCAACAGTTCCGATGCCGATGTATTGGTATATAGTCGCAATTATTTCGGAAAAAGTGCTTTGATACTCATCAACAAAAGCGAACACGACAGCAAAGCCCTTACACTGCAAGTGCCTGATTTTTTCAATACAGAAAAATTAGAGAGCAATTTTGGTCAGGCTGCCAAAGTACAACACAAATTTATCAGCATCACCTTGCCGCCTTTGAGCTTTGAGATAATGACCACACCGTAGAAAAAAAATATCATTTCTATTGTGCTTCGCAAAAAGCGGCTCTTTCTAATAGTTCTTGCGCCGCACTGCTGTCGGCTGCTGCTGCTGCTTTTTCGCGGTAGTAGCGGGCTAAGAGTTTCCACGCTTGCGGCGTAAATATTTCTTTGGCGATAGAAAGCGTATCTTTATACAATAATAATTCGGGAACTTCGGCGCGGTGGGCAGAATCTTTCGGCAGTGCCAAGAGCAAGGCATTATAAATATCCAACTGAGCCAATGTTTTGCGGCGCAGCGTGGTGGTGCTGTCTGTTTGAATGGTGTCGCCGTCTATTTTTTGCAAAGCACTTTCCAAAAAAGCAATTTTATCCTGCAAATAAGCCGTAGAATCTTGGACAATGTTTGCTTGCAGACGCATATCGCTCAAATAACGGATTTTATTTTGCAGGGCGGTGTCATTATCTTTAAGTTCCAGAGCCAAATTATAATAATGTGCCGCCGAATCCAAAACGCCCGCCATTTCAAAAGATTGGGCACGCTCGGCAAGTGCTTTGAAATGTGTTTTTTCTTTAGCATTGCGCCATAAAAAAAACACCAACAGCGACAAGAGTGCCGCAGTGCCGCCCAGCAAATAAGGCAAATAGTTGGTTTTTGTTTTTTCTTCCTGAGTAAGCAGCAAAGAAGGCGAAGCACTCGGCTCTAAATGAGTCGCCACGCCTATTTCTTCTTCTTCCAAAGGCAGGGAGCTGAGGTCCTTGTCGGTATGCTCTATGGGTATTAAATATAAAGAAAAATTGTCGTTGGAATGTTGCTGACAAAAATGATACAACATATCGCGCACTTCGGCGGCATTGCTTTCGCTTTGTTGCACGAGCAGTTCTAAGGCGGCATCGCTCAAGCCCTCCGTTACGCCATCGGTGCAGAGCAGGAGCAGGTCGCCGTTTTGCAAATCCGTGAGCAGGTGGCACTCTACATCGGTGGGTTTGTGATTGCCGGATACGGCACGCAAAATAATATTGCGTTGGGGGTGGCTTTTGGCTTGCTCTTCGGTGATGTCGCCGAAGCGCACCATTTGTCCTACGAGGGAGTGGTCGTCGCTACGCCACAGTATTTTTCCGTTGCGAAAATGATAAATACGGCTGTCGCCACACCAGGCGGCGAGGCTGTGTGTTTCGTGTAGCCACAGCAAAGTGAGCGTAGTACCCATACCGGCGGCATCGGGGTGCTGCTCCATAAAACTCGTCATATTGCCTTCGGCAAATCGCAGAGCCTCTTCTACACGGTCTTTTTGTGGCAATTCATCTATAAAATCCTTTAAATACTCTCTGAACGATTCACACACCAAATGCGAAGCCACTTCGCCTTTTTCGGCACCGCCCACGCCATCGCATACCATAAAGAGGCGGTCGTGGCGGTCGGCTTGCCCCAAAGCTGGTGCAATGGAATCTTCATTATTTTGGCGTTTGCCCTTTTCGTTGAGGGCTACCGGTGTATGAATGGAAATCGGCATATAAAAATATGATGATACGGATAAAAAGACGGTTGTAAAATGAGAATTTTTCTGTTAGAAACGAGTACAAAAGTGCAAAATTGCCATTTTTTATAAGAAACTGCTAATGACATCTTTTTTTATACCAAAAAAACAGAAAATTTCTCAAATTATTAAAAAGCATTTTATCTGCATACCGTTTTTGGGAGTGTGCCGTTGTGTTGTTTTTTTATTGTGTTTGTGAAAATTGTCTGAACCGTGATTTTTCGGATTGCCTTGATTTTTTGTTGCTGCTGTTCTCATCGCTTCACGAATTTTTGGGTAAATACTTTGCCCGACTTGGTGTGTGCTTGCACAAAGTAGATGCCGCTCGTGAGGTGGGCAACGGAAAGCTCGTTTTCTGCTCCGAATTGCGCTTCATTTACTCCCCCTTGTCCCCTCTCAGAGGGGGAATTTGTACTCCCCCTTGCCCCCTCTAAGAGGGGGAATTGCTGACCGAGGGTGTTGTATATCTCTACACTTGTGATGGCTTCGTGGCTGTGGATAAATAGCTTATCGGTGGCGGGGTTGGGGGAGATGCTTACCCCCTCTTGCGCGCCTATTTCGTCTATGCCTACCACCTCTACATACATACTATCGCAGCCGGTTTGCCAGCAGGTGTTGCCGAGACTGTCTATTTTTACCTCCCAGGCGTAGTTGCCCTCAAACGATAAGCCCGTGAGCAAATAGCCGCCATCGCTGGTAGCCAAAAAACCGCGTGTGTATTGGTTTTCTGATGATTCTATGCCTATGCGTTTTGTCCAAAGGGTATCGCCTGTGCTGTTAAAACGCATTACCAAAGCCTCTGTGCGCGGTATATCATTTGCTTGATGCGCCACCGATACAAAACCGCCGTCCGGCTGAAAATACACCTCTGTAAAAAATGTGGTAGTATAATTGGGATAGTGGTAATGTTTTTCCCATAATACCTCCCCTGTATCATCTATTGCTCCTACAAGCTGATAACGTTTGTTATCCTTTCCATAAGTATAACTTAGTAAATAGTTATTGGTATTCGGTATGGGGATAGCTTTTCCGCCAGTGTTTAGAACTGACTCGGTATCTTCCTGATATACCTTATCCCAAATCACATTACCCACACTATCTACCCGAGTTACATAGCAATTTTGATAAGCAGGTACTAAATTGCCTCCTTTTCCTCGGTAGCCTGAAAAGATGTAGCCGCCGTCTTGGGTGGGATATACATATAAGGCAGCACCTATTATCGTTGTGGGATATACCCGCTCCCATTCCACCTCGCCCAAACTGTCGAGTTTGATGAGGTAGGGGTCATTATCTGCTTCTATGCTGTCACCATAAATAAACCTTAAACCACCTATAATATACCCACCGTCTTTTGTTCCTTTAATTTGCATGCCCGATATTTCTCCTCCTGCTGTTCCATACTCTTTTTCCCATATTATATCTCCTTCTTTATTGGTTCTTAGCAGTTTTGTATTTCTTAAACAATTTGTTCCATCGTATTCATAGCATTTTAGTGCCATTACTACTATATCTTCATCTTCAAGTAGCACTTCTTTACCTGTAAAGGACACATACTCGCCTATCATATTCGTTCCTAAACTTTTAGTATCTAATGTTGTTCCACTGTGTTTGTCTATGCTTCGCAATATTATTTCTCGCTCATTGGTGTAATAATACGCCTGATTGGTTACTATGATATAAGCATCATCTGTCTCTACCGCTCCGCCGTTAAAAGTAGCTATACTATCGTTAGGATAAGTCTTCTTAAAATACGAAAGGGTGTCGTTTTGAGCGGATAATGTATTGAAAAAGATCATTACGGCTGTCAGGGTATATGATATCACTTTTTTCATATTTCTTGTTTTTTGATAAAAATGTGCCTGTTGTCTGAACCGTGATTTTTCGGATTTTCGGATTTTCTTGATTTTTTGTTGCTGCTGTTTTCATCGTTTCACGAATTTTTTGGTAAATACTTTGCCCGACTTGGTGTGTGCTTGCACAAAGTAGATGCCGCTGGCGAGGTGGGCAACGGAAAGCTCGTTTTCGCTCCGAATTGCGCTTCATTTACTCCCCCTTGCCCTTCATTTACTCCCCCTGACCCCCTCTCAGAGGGGGAATTTGTACTCCCCCTTGCCCCCTCTGAGAGGGGGAATTGCTGACCGAGGGTGTTGTATATCTCTACACTTGTGAGGGCTTCGGGGCTGTGGATAAATAGCTTATCGGTGGCGGGGTTGGGTGAGATGCTTATCCCTCCTTGCTCCCCTATTTCGTCTATGCCTACCACCTCTATATACATACTATCGCAGCCGGTTTGCCAGCAGGTGTTGCCGATACTGTCTATTTTTACCTCCCAGGCGTAGTTGCCCTCAAACGATAAGCCCGTGAGTAAATAGCCGCCGTCGCTGGTAGCTATCATTCCTCTGATGTATTGCAGTTCTGTTGGGTCTATGTCGTAATACTTACTCCACTCTATTTCCCCATTTTGTCTGAATTTTGTTAGTAGAGGTCTTACCTTTTCATATTCATTGTACTGATGCGTAGCTCCTATAAAACTTCCATCTTCTTTAAAAATAAAACCTATATGATAGCCTGTTATATCAGGCTCTATGTGATAGTTCTTTTCCCATAGTACAACTCCACTATCATCTATTGCTCCTATAAACTGATAAATAGTATCTTGTTTTCCATATCTGTAACTTAATAAATAGGTATTGGTATTCGGTATAGGAATGGCTCTGCCACCTGTGCTAAGAAATGACTCGGTATCTTCCTGATATACCTTATCCCAAATCACATTACCCGCGCTATCTACCCGTGTAACATAACAATTATAGTAAGGGGCAAAATTACTACCTTTACCTCGGTAGCCTGAAAAGATGTAGCCGCCGTCTTGGGTGGGATATACATATAAGGCAGCACCTATTTTTTCTGTTGGATATACCCGCTCCCATTCCACCTCGCCCAAACTGTCTATCTTTAATAGATAAGGTGAATTTGTTTCTTGGCTGGTTTTAAAACCACCGAGAATATACCCCCCATCCTGTGTTGCCGATAAATCAAAACTTCCATTGTCGTTATTTTTTTCTCCATATATTTTATTCCATTCAATATATCCATAATCATTGAATTTTAATATATTTATATCTCTAAGTACCATTCCATTATCTGAAATTTGGTTCTCTACAAAGGATAATACTACACTATTTCCTAAATCTACTATTTCCTTTCCGTGATAATTTGCTACGCCAAGTTGTGTCGTTTTTAGTTTTATTTCTTCCAATACAATACCCGTCATTTTGTCTATTTTTCTCCACCAAATACCTTTTTCATTGTTTGTTACGTTGGATTCGTTTGTTATAATACCGTAATAATGCGCTCGCTCTACAGCACCACTGTTAAAAGCATATATAGAATTTGGTATTACATTAAACACTTTTTTAAAATACGAAAGGGTGTCGTTTTGAGCGGATAAACCCACACTCAGGAGAACGATTATTGTTGTTGTAAATAATATCTTCTTTCCTATATCTAAATCACTCCTTGTCTGCTCTTTGGCATTTATAATGGCAGGATAGTTTTGTTGTTGTGTTGTTGTCATAATATGAGTATTCTTTGTGTGGTAAAGTTAATGCTACAAATATAAACCTTTTTTTATTTCAACTTTGTCAAAGTTCGAACTTTGACAAAGTTATCCCCCAGCCGATGACGAAGCCAATGACGAACCCACTGCCCTCTAAAAAATCCTGTTAATCCTTTAATCCTGAAAATCAAGGTTCAGACAATTTATCAGGTGGAGCAATTTCACCTCCCTTGTTTCTCCTTTTCACAGGAGGTAATTTTTTTATCTCAACTTCTCAACTTTGTCAAAGTTCCAACTTTGACAAAGTTGTCCCCCAGCCGATGACGAAGCCAATGACGAACCCACTGCCCTCTAAAAAATCCTGTTAATTCTTTAATCCTGAAAATCAAGGTTCAGACAATTTATCAGGTGGAGCAATTTCACCTCCCTTGTTTCTCCTTTTCACAGGAGGTAATTTTTTTATCTCAACTTCTCAACTTTGTCAAAGTTCCAACTTTGACAAAGTTATCCCCGAAGCCGATGACGAACCCGCTACACTTTAAAAAATCCTGTTAATTCTTTAATCCTGAAAATCAAGGTTCAGACAATTTATTAGGTGGAGCAATTTCACCTCCCTTGTTTTTCCTTTTCACAGGAGGTAATTTTTTTATCTCAACTTCTCAACTTTGTCAAAGTTCGAACTTTGACAAAGTTAAAACGACCAATTCCCGATACCTCGCAGAGCTTGGCAACTTGGTTAATCAGCACTGCAACGCCGTATTGCACTGCTGCAACGCCGTATTGCACTGCTGCAACGCCGTATTGCACTGCTGCAACGCCGTATTGCACTGCTTCCACGCCGTATTGCACTGCTGCAACGCCGTATTGCACTGCTGCAACGCCGTATTGCACTGCTGCAACGCCGTATTGCACTGCTGCAACGCCGTATTGCACTGCTGCAACGCCGTATTGCACTGCTGCAACGCCGTATTGCACTGCTGCAACGCCGCACTGCACTATTGCAACGCCGCACTGCACTATTGCAACGCCGCACTGCACTATTGCAACGCCGCACTGCACTATTGCAACGCCGCACTGCACTATTGCAACGCCGTACTGCACTATTGCAACGCCGTACTGCACTATTGTAATCTCAAACGGTAGTATTTTGTCGCAAACCGACAATTTGCCACTTTGGATAAAAAATTTTATATCTGTTACAATAGTGATGAAACCCCTGCGTTATATCGCCATATCCGCTTTATATATATAGGGATTTCATTTTTTTTTAACAATCAAAATTTTTATCACAATGAAAGATGCTTTTCTTCCCCGCAACGAAGGGGAAAGAGATTTGTGGCTGAAAAACTTCGCCCAAAAACTCAGCGGCTACACTGCCAAATACGGAATTGCCGCCCCCGAACTCGCCGATATGCAGGCGAGTGCACTCTACTACTCTTTTTGGCTCGATTACCGCAACAAAACAGAGGAGTATTTGCGCAAGGTAGTGGCTTTTAAAAATGAACTTGCCGTCGGCATTGAAACAGGAGCCACCGCTTCGCCGCCGCCCACACCACCCCTCACGGCTGCCGCACCGCCCTTTGTGCAGCCGGGTATCTTTAAGCGTGCCGCCAGCTTGGGCAAGCGCATCAAAAGCCACATCGCCTACACCCTCGCCGATGGCAATGATTTGGGATTGGAGGGCACTGAGCAAACGGGCAGCAACGGGTTCAATGCTATCAAGCCCCTATTAACATTGCGTTTGGTGCAGGGGGGTACTCCCGAAATCAGATGGAGCAAAAAACAAATGCAGGGTATCCGATTATATGTGGACAGGGGAGAGGGCAAAGGCTTTGAATTTTTGGCAATTGATACCCGCCCCAACTATTTGGATAAACATGACCTGCCGCCTTCCGGCAAAACGGCACTGTGGAAATACAAAGCCATTTATATAAAAGAAGACGAAGCCGTAGGGCAGTGGAGCGACGAAGTGCAGATATATGTGAGCAGTGCAGTATAGAGCTGCCAACCCGACCCATCGTTTTGTGATTTACAAAAACAGTTCCCCGCCTGAAGGCTGAGAACTGTTTTTTTTCTTATAAATCCCACTACCTGTAGTTTTTCGGGCGAAAAATGATAATGCTTTGTAAAATTTAAAATAACTTTGCTCGTTCATACAGACAGTACAAGTCTGTTCAGTTTTTTCAAAATAAAACACATGAAACGTTTTTCTCTTTTAATATGTACTTTTTTAGCACTGTTGCTATTGGTAACGGAGGCAACGCAAGCGCAAACCAAAGCACACAGAGCCGTTAAAAAAAAGAAAAAGGATAAAGAAATGTCGGCATTGGGCTATGCCTACCACGATATGACCGCCCGCTACAATGGCTATTTCAATGCAAAAATAATCATGCAGGAAAGCATGAAAAAACTGAAAGTAGCCCAAACCGATAATTTCGACGAACTCCTCAATCTCTTCACCTTCGAAGGGGGCGAAAAAGCCGCTGCCGTACACGGCGAAATGGGGCGCGTAATACGCAAAAGCACCGTAGATTTACAATTGCACCCCAACAGCAAATGGGCAGACGACTGCTACCTGTTGCTCGGCAAAGCCTACTACCTCAAAGGCGACTACGACTCGGCACTCACTGCCTTGCAGGTGGTCGGAAAAAAATTCAAAAACAGCATCCGCATCTACGACCGCCAAAAAGTAACCAAAGGTGGACGCAAAAGAGGTATGCCCGGCTTGGGTGCCGGTGTGAGTGTGCAAGGTCCCGGTGGTATCTCCAAACAGGAGCGTTTAGATTTATTTAAAAAGAAAGAAAAAGATAAAAAAGAAAAAGCAAAAGAACGCGAAGATGCACAGGAAGCACGCGAAGATGCCAACAAAGAGAAAAAAGAACAAATGCAGGAGGAGCGGGAAGATCGTGAAAAAGAGCGCGAGCAAAAAGCCGAAGATAAGAAAAAACAAATGGAAAAGGAGCGCAAAGAACGCGAAAAAGCACGGAAAGAACGTGCCAAAGAAAAGAAGGAAGAAATGAAAGAGCGCGAAAAAGCACGGAAAAAAGGGATTAAATATGTGCCTAAAAATAAAAGTGAAGATAAAGAAGATGCGGACGAAAAAGAGGCTTTAGAAGAAAAAGAACGGCAGGAAAAAGAAGCGGCAGAAGCCGCCGAAAAAGAGCGCGAAGAAAAAGAACAATTGGCGCGTGAAGAAGAAGAACGATTGGCAAAAGAAAAAGAAGCGGCAGAAGCCGCCGAAAAAGAGCGATTGGCACGCGAAGAAGAAGAACGATTGGCGCGTGAAGAGGAAGAACGATTAGCAAAAGAAAAAGAAGCGGCAGAAGCCCCCGAAACCGGACGCAGCAGTGGTGTGCGCAGTTCTATCTTTGCCCACCGCCCCGCCCGCTATGAAGCAGTGCTCTGGCTGGCGCGTACCTATTTGCAGCAAGACCAAGCCGCCGAAGCCCTCACCGTACTCAACTCTGCCCGCGAAATGTCGGGTTTTCCGCGCAAGCTGCTCGGCGAACTCAACAGCCTCTATGCTATGTATTACTTAAAGGTAGAAAACGCCGAAGAAGCTAAAAATGCTTTGGCGCAATCTATCCGCACCCAACGCAAAAAATCGCAGCGTGCCCGCTTGCATTATATTCTCGGACAAATGTATCTCGCGGAGGGCAATTATGCCGAAGCCGTCACCGCATTTAACCAAACCCTCAAAAGCAAGCCCGTTTATCCCATAGAGTTCAACGCCAAAATGAATATCGCCAAATCCAAGCTGCAAAGCGGCGATTTCAGCGCCGAGCAAGCTACGCGCTATTTGGCAAAAATGATGAAAGACGATAAAAATGCCGAATATAAAGACCAGATTTTGTTTGCGATGGCAGAAATTGCTGCCGCCAATGGTGACGAAGCCCGCGCTTCGGAACTCTTACAGGCATCAGCAGCCAATAGCAAAGGCAATAATCAACAAAAAGGAACTTCGTTCTTGAAATTGGCAGAAATGGCATACAACGGTCGCCAGTTTGAAAAATCGGCGGCTTATTACGACAGTGCACTCACCTATCTGCCAAAAGATTACGCAAAATTGGCAGAAATTCAAGACCGCGCCAAAGTGTTGGTAGAATTGGGCAAACACATCAAAACCATTGAGGCAGAAGATAGCATGCAGCGCATAGCCAGACTACCCAAAGGCGAGCGCGATGAAATGCTCGATAAACTCATTGTAGAATTGGAAGCCGCCGCCGCCCGCGCCCTTGCTCAAACGCAGGCTGCCAACAATGCCGCCGCCGCCAACAACGCCGGTGCTGATGGCACTTGGTATTTTTACAATGCTACCCAAAAATCGCTGGGCTTCACCACCTTCCAAACCAACTGGGGCAACCGCACCCTGAGCGACAACTGGCGCAGAAGTGCCGCCGCCACCACCGACCTCGCCGAACCCGACAACGAAGGCGGCGAAGGCAATTTGAGTTCGCTCGCCGAAAGTGGCAGGCTGCGCCGCGAAGACCTGATGAAGATGCTCCCCACCACACCCGAACGTTTAGCCGCTTCCGACAAACGCATTGAAGAAGCACTCTTTGCGGGAGCCAATATTTATAAAGATTTCCTCAGCAGCCCCCCCAAAGCCATTGAAATGTACGAAACGCTCATCAAGCGTTTTCCGCAAAGCGAGTATTTGCCGCAGGTATATTATACCTTGTATTTGTTGTACGGCAAAACCGACACCAAAAAAGCCGACTCTTATAAAAATAAACTCCTTGCCGAGTACCCCAACTCCGAATATGCCAAGTTGATTAATAATCCGGCACTTGCCGATAAATCCGTGACCTTAGACAAGGAATTGCTGAAATACTACGAGCAGACCTATAAAATGTACGAAGAAGAAAAATACAAGGAAGTATTGAGCCGCCGCGAAGAATCGCAAAAACTCTTTGCCTCCAACGATATGCAGCCGCAATTTGATTTGCTCAGTGCCTTTGCCATTGGCAAATTGGAGGGCAGAGAAAAATATATCGCCGCCTTGGAAGATGTTTCTCAAAAGCACAAAGGCACACCAGCCAAAGTCAAAGCCGATGAAATGCTCGCATACTTGCGCAACGAAAAATCATCTCCGGCAAATGCGCCCAAATACGCCTATAAGCCCGAAGGCGAACACTATATCGCCATTGCTTTTATAGACTATACCAAACCCATCAGCACCTATCTGAACCAAATCAGCGAATTTAATAAAAGCAAATCAATGGAGTTGCGAACCAACCAGCTCCTCCTATCGGCTACTATGCCGTTGATTTTAATAAAAACATTCCCTTCGGCACAGGCGGCACAGGAGCATTTGGCAATGCTCAAAGAAGCCAAAAAAGATATGTTCGGCTCTATATCGGCACAATATGAAACCGTATTAATATCCAAAGAAAACTATTCTATTTTCTTTGAACAAAAAGATATGGACGCTTACAAAACTTTTTATACCGAAAATTACGGCGATAGATAAAACAAACAACGACAATACCCAACGCTTTTGCAGCACAAAGAGCCGCAAAAGCGTTTTTTTCTGTTTACTGCCATAAAAAAAATGCTATCTTCAACCTTACTTTATAAATATTTAATATTTTTTATTATATGATAAATTTTCTCGCCTTCTTCACTTTCGAGCGATTGGTTATTTTGTTTTTCGTATCCTTGCTTGCTTTTGTAGGACTTACTTTTGCAGTAGGCTTCGAGTGGTCGTGGATGTTTCTGTTGCTGTGTATTATTCTCATTGTCCGCTATTTTTTGTTGGGCACGGTAGGTGCAGCAGGTCGTCATCTGCAAAATCAGGATTTTGCCAAAGCCGAGCAGGTATTGGGCTGGACAAAGAAACCCGAATGGCTGATGCCGGGTATCAATGCAATGTATTATTTTTTGAAAAGCGCGCTGATGCAGCAAAAAAATGATATGAGCAGTGCCGAAACCTACCTGAAAAAATCGGTGGAATTGGGCTTGCCCGACAACGAAACCAACGCCATGGCACATGTGAATTTAGCGGCTTTGTACCTCAACAAAAACCGCCCCAAAGAAGCCAAAGAATATTACCAAAAAGCAAAAGACCTCCAACCCAGCACACCGCAAATCAAAGATGCACTGCGCCAAATGGATACCTATTTTAAGCAGCAGGGAAAAATACCGATGTATCAGCAAATAGATATGCACAACAACAGAGGCGGACGTGTGATAAGGAAATAACCCCTTGAAAATATGCTCTGTAATAAATATTTTTATTTTTTATATGAGCCGAAAAACAAATTATTGCTGCTGCTTTAATGCTTTGTTGAGCGTGCATCAAGTTTTTTTATTTTGAATAAAAGGAACGATTTTTAATACCAGTCTGTTTTAAAAACACATTTATTCTTTTAATCATTTTAAAAAAGTTTTTATTATGAATGCAAATAATCTTATTTATGTACTCGTTTTGGGTGCGGTTGCCGGTTGGTTGGCAGGGCAAATTATGCGCGGCGGCGGTTTAGGATTAATTGGTAATATTATTGTAGGAGTTATTGGTGCTTTTTTAGGCTCTTGGCTGTTTGGTTTATTGAATATTTCAGCAGGTGGTGGGCTTCTCGGTCAGTTGATAACTTCTACTGTAGGTGCTGCGGTATTGCTCTTTTTATCCAGTTTGATAAGAAGGGCATAGCAATCTAGTAAGATTATTATTTCTTTTTTAAAACGGCTTTAAATCTTTTAAAGTCTTTTTTTACAGTCATATTTTTATTTACTCTTTTTAAAAAAAATCACACAACAACAAAAATGGACATTCTTAATTTATTAGCTTCGCAATTAGATGAAAAACATTGCAGCAGATGATGAGCAAAGTGGGAGCCAATGAGGAGCAGTTGAATTCGGCATTGGGAGCAGTTGTTCCTATTCTTACCAATGCACTTGCCCGCAATGCTTCTACACCCGAAGGTGCTTCGGCTTTGCACAATGCTTTGAGCAACAAACACGACGGCAGTGTTTTGGATTCTTTAATGGATTTGGTGAACAACCCGCAAAACGGCGAAGGTGCAGGTATTTTGCGCCACGTTTTGGGCGGCAGTCGTCCGGCAGTGGAGCAAGCAGTAAGTGTAAATACTGGATTGAACCAACAAGGAGTAGGACAATTATTGGAAATGTTAGCTCCTATGTTAATGGGTGTTTTGGGTCGCCAGCAACGTCAGGCAACCTCTTCTGATGCCGCCGGTGGTTTGTCGGAGTGGTTGCGTAGCGCACAAGGACAAATGCAAAATCAGGCACCGCAGCAAATGGGATTCATTGGTCGCTTGCTCGACCGTGACGGCGATGGCAATATGATGGACGATGTGATGGAAATGGGCTTTAAATTTTTCACAAAAAGATAAGCGTTAAAGCTCATTTATTGCAGCAAAAATATAAAAAAGCACTTGCGCTTTCAAATAAAGGGCAAGTGCTTTTTTGTATAAATAGAGATTGCTCTAATTTTTGTTTTCGTTGTATAGAAAAGTCCAATCGAAGTTTGATACATTAAAGCCCAGCGAATTTGCTCGTAAGTACAGGTTTCGTTGAGGTGTTTAAAAATAGCGGTGCTGCCTCCTTCTGCACCCACCTCCCGAATTGCCCGCTGAATGGTATTTAATATGTTTTTGGGTACAATTCGTTCAATGTCTATGGCTGCTCCTTGTCGGTAGAGTTCCAATAAATGAGTGTGTACGGTGTTTTCTGTGATGTTGCGCTCGCGGGCAATATCCGCCACATTCTTTCCGCTTTGAAACATCGTGAGGCTGATGGTTTTGGTATTTACCCCCAAAGCGGCAGTATTGTTTTTTTTGTTGGCTTGATAAATAAACTGTAAAATTTCTTGGATAAAAATGTCGCCGTACAGCTCTAATTTGCGCTCGCCCACGCCCGAAATCAAGCGCATATCGGCAAGCGAGAGGGGTTTTTCGGCAGCCATTTCCATCAGCGTGGCATCTGAAAATACCAAATAAGGCGCAATGTTCGCTTCATCGGCTACTTGTTTGCGCAGTGTGCGCAGTGCCTCGAAGAGTTCGTCGCGCACTTTTTGGCGCGGAGCTTTGGCGGCGGGTTTTGCCTCTTCCAATTCCCACGATTTGCGCCAGTCGGCGGGCGATACCAACTGCACTTTTTCTCCTTCAAACAAAACTTTTTTGCTCAACTCGGTAATTTTGAGATAATTATGGTCTTCGTAAGCAATGCGCAATAAGCCCAAATGTATGAGCTGCTGAAGATATACTTGCCAGTCGGCGGCGGTGGCATCGCGCCCTGCACCGTAGGTTTTCAGCAAATGAAACCCTTTTTCCAACAATTCCTGCTTTACCGAAGCCCTCAAAATATCAATTACCATCTGCAAAGTGGCTTGCTCGCGGCTGCGTGCCACCACCGACAATGCTTTTTGTGCCTGTATCGTTCCATCAGTATAGTGCGGCGGATTGCGGCATACATCGCAATTACCACAGTTTTTTTCGTAAGGCTCATCAAAATAATGCAATAAAATTTTGCGGCGGCACATCTGCGCTTCGGCGTATTGTTGCATGCGCTCCAATTTGGCTAATTGTATTTCTTGCTGCCCGCTTTCTGCCGCAAAGTTGCGCAACTTTATCACATCGCCGTAGCTGTAAAACAACAAAGTATCCGAAGGCAAGCCGTCTCTTCCGGCACGTCCTATTTCCTGATAATAGCCTTCCATATTCTTGGGCATATTATAATGCGCCACAAAACGCACATTGGATTTGTCGATGCCCATACCAAAAGCAATGGTGGCGCAAATAATGGGAATATTGTCGTTGATAAAATTTTCCTGTACCCAATTGCGCTCATCTGTGGGCATACCTGCGTGGTAGTGAGCAGCGCGATAACCGTTTTTGCGCAATTTTTCGGCGATGTCTTCGGTGCTGTTGCGGCTGAGGCAATAGATAATGCCGCTTTGTTTATTCCTTTTTTCCAAAAAAGACAGCAGCATCGCCATACGGTTTTGTGCGGGCAATACGGTGAGGCTCAAATTGGGGCGGTCAAAAGAGGCGATAAAAACGGCGGGTTCTTGCATACATAACTGCGCCATAATGTCGGTGCGGGTGAGGCGGTCGGCGGTGGCGGTGAGTGCCATCAGCGGTGTGTTGGAAAAACGTTCTTTGAGCGAGCGCAACTGCGTATATTCCGGTCTGAAATCGTGTCCCCACGCCGATATGCAATGCGCTTCGTCAATCGCAAAAAAGCTGATTTTTATTTTGTTGAGCCAAACCAAAAAAGCCTCCGAGAGCAACTTTTCGGGCGATACATACAATAATTTAATATCACCTTCCAAAATGCGCTGCTCAATGCTCTGCTGTTCGTCCAATTGTTGGGTACTGTTCAAAAAAGCAGCCCCTACGCCGTTGGCTATCAAGCCTTCTACCTGATCTTTCATCAGGGCAATGAGCGGCGACACCACTACTGCCAATCCTTCGGAAATGAGTGCCGGAATCTGAAAACACAGCGACTTGCCGCCGCCGGTGGGCATCAGTACCAACACATCGCGCTGTTGCAGGGCGGCAGTGATAATTTCTGCCTGCAAAGGACGAAATTGCTCGTAGCCGAAATATTTTTTCATAGCGGCTTGCGCCGATTCTAAAGAAATTTCTTGCATCATAAACACAAAAATACAACAAATGAACCGCACAATAAAATACCTAAAAATACAAGCACATCATTGTACGACATACTGGATAATGTGGCGGTCGTCCGAAGCTGACAATAAAGTATGTTCATCGAGCCACAGCAGACGATTTACGGAATGAAGATGCGCCTGCGGGTCTTTGCTAATGTCCATTACTTTGAGCAGTTCAAAGTTGTCGACACTCCACAATTTGATGCTTTTGTCGCGCGAAGCAGTGGCAAATACGCGCTGCGAAGGCGATACCGCAATATCGTTGATGGTGAATAAATGAGCAGGTATTACATGGTCTAATTGCCAGTCGGTGTCGCTTCTCCGCCATACGGATAAGCGGGCATCTTTGGAGCCTAACAACAAAATGCGCTGCTGGTGCAGCAGTGCGGCACAAAATACCGAGTCTTGATGAAAAAGAAGTACTTGTTTGGTTTCAAAGGTGCTGTCGTCCAAAATATAGACTTTGCTGTCGCTGCAAGTTACTATCCATTCTTTGTGGACGGTATCGCGTAAAATAGATCTGATGCTTTTTGTACTCAGCGATATAGTGCGTAATATTTGTAAATTTTCGGCATCTAAAATCTGTATTTTTCCATTGTAATTTCCCGTAATAATTTGATTATCAATATATTGAACAATATAGATGCTGCCCGAAAAATACGGTATTTGATGCTCTGATTTTAGCTGCGTCAATGATATTCCGTAAAGTGTACCCGCTAAGGTGCCTATCCAAAGTTGGTGGCGGTGGCGAGCAATAGATAAAATGGCGGAAGGTACTTGCACTTTTAGCAAGCCCGTTTCGGGGGAGTTGGTATTCCATTGTACTACTGCGCCGTTGCCGTCGGCTGCCAAAAAAGTATTCTCGTCAAGGGGCAGTAATGAAAAAATGGCACCACGATGCCCTTTGAATACCTGACTGATTTGGAAGTGTAACATCTGATGGAAATAAAATTTTAAAAAATGCGCTGATAATAAATCTACAATATTTTGTCATATTTGTTTGTTGTCTCTATCTACAAACATATAGTTATTGTATTATGCCTTTGCAAAAAATAATATATTTTCCTGATGATATATTGCTCGCTTTTTGGGAAATAAGCGAAAATATTGAGCAATTATGGAATTTGCTGCCCGTTTCAGAGGCGGCAACGCATACGCTGAAACAGGAAATTGCCTCTTTTCACCCAAAACGTCAGCGCGAAATAATAGCGGCACATGGTTTGTTGTATTATATTTTGAATAAAAAATTTTACCGCATACAACATAATGAGCAGCAAAAGCCTCTTATAAAAGAACTAAATGATATGCATATTTCTGTGAGCCATACCGATAGTTGTGTAGTGGTAGCGTTGGCAAAAAATAGGGTAGTGGGTGTAGATGCAGAGCAGATTTCGGAGCAGGCGTGGCGAGTGCGGGAGCGTTTTATGAATGAGGCAGAGTTGCAATGGGCAGGTAATGACATAAAAAAATGCACTTTGCTTTGGAGTATTAAAGAAAGTGCCTACAAATGGCAGCAGCGACAAGGACTGAATTTTAAAAAAGACATACAGGTTCAGTTACATTATTCACATTTAACGGCGCAGGAATATTATACTGTTTATTTGGAAAAAGATGCCTTGTATTTAACCGTAAAATATACTTTTGATAATTTAAGTTTTGTATATACATTGTGTTACAAATGATTTATTTTTTTTATGTTTATAAAAAAAATAATTAAAAAATTAACAGAAAAATATTTGTTTATTTAAAAAATATCTATATTTCGGCGAACAAAAATATTATATTATTATAGAATACACTTTTACTTAAGCTTTCTTTTAATTTACCTTTACCATTTTTTGTAAAGCCATTGTTTGAATGGTTTTGCAAGTGCTTTGCTTTTTCAAATTTTTATTATCCTTTGGTTTTCTTCAATGCTTTTTGAAGAAAAATTATTCATTTTTAATTTAAACCCTAAAGGATTGTTTCAAAATAAAATTTGAAAAAGTTATGAATAGATTTTACGCATGTTTGTTTATTTGCTTATTTTTTTGCAAAATTAAGATAGTCGCTCAGAACTGTGCGGGGACAATTTGTACATCTTGTAATACTTCCGCCGTCATTACGGCTGCTACAAATGCGAACATTATAGATAATACAGCAACAGGAAGTGCACCTAATTTGATGGTGAGTGCCATAGGTCCAGGTGAAGTGAGTATAGATCTTACATTTGATTTTGACTGGGATCAAGGCACAACAGTCAATTGGTTGCACGGGGTGTCTTTCAATGCTGGTCCTGGTTGGACGGCTACGCAAGCTAGTGTGCCACCTGGTTTTATGTTTATGCCTAATGGTGTAATAGGCGCGTGTTCAGGAGTTTCTTATGGAGCGGGGTATTACTATGATACTTCAGGAAATGATAATAGTAGTGTACCTGGAGGGTGTGATGATGGTGATACTTATAATGAACCTAACCCTCAAAATTCTAATCCTGGTAACAATTGGGGATATGATTGTGGATATTTTGTGCATCCGGCAGATGAAGGATTTTTTCCATTTTGTTCTTCTTTAAATTGTAACACTGACGAAACATATAATTCTGGAAATTGCACTTGTGTTCAAGACACTCCTTGTGATTTCACCTTTAGCTTTCACTTAGAATATTGTCCTACTAATCCTGTGCAAAGTAATTTTATGGAAACTATTAGCTTTACTGCAACTGCTGATGGTAATTCAGGGGGATGGTATCAGTTTGATTCTAATTGCGATGCTACTACGAACTTTACAGTTACTATCTTAAATGCTTTTTCTACTTCTACTTGCCCTTGTAATCAGCCTCAGCCCGATTTGGTAGCCAGCCCGCCGGCAGCTATCTGTTCAGGTACAAGTGTTAATTTAGCAAACTATATCACTGATGCTAATAATACTTCGGGTACTTATACTTACCATACCAGCAATCCGCCTACTGCCGGTAATCAAATAGCAAGTTCAGTAGTAACACCAACCGTCACTACCACTTATTATGTGAAAAAAACTGCGAGTGGTTGTACCGATGTAGTACCTATCACAATTACAGTAAATCCCAAACCTGTAGCTACAGACCCCGCAGATGTAAGTGCTTGCGCAGGAGCTTTGGTGAATATGCCGGTATTTAGCAGCGCACCGGCGGGTGCTACTTTTACTTGGATTAATACGAATACAGCTACGGGTATTGCTTCCAGCGGTTCAGGAAATATCGCAGATTATACAGCACCCAACGTATCTACTGCACAAACGTCCAATATTATTATCACCCCCACATTAAATGGTTGTGCAGGTAATTCTGTGGCATTCACGGTTACAATTAATCCTAAACCAACGGTTGTCGATCCGGCTGATGTTACGGCTTGTGCCGGTACTACAGTAAATATGCCTGTATTTAGTGGAACACCTGCTAATGCTACATTTTCATGGACAAATAATAATGTTAATACAGGAATAGGAGCGAGTGGCACTGGAAATATTGCAGATTATACAGGTCCTAATGTAGCTACTACGCAGACGAGTGTAATTACAGTTACCCCCAACCTTCCTGGAGGTGGGTGTCCGGGTAATCCTATTGGTTTTTTGGTAACCGTTAATGCAAAAGTCACCCCTACGTTCAGTCCAATAGCAGCGATCTGTTCGGGCGGCTCCTTCACTTTGCCATCAAGTTCAACGAACAGTCCACCGATACCGGGTAGTTGGAGTCCTGCGGTGAATACTACGGCAACGACAACCTATACATTCACCCCTGCTGCGGGGCAATGTGCAAATACAGCGACATTGACAGTGACGGTGAATGCCGAAAGTAACGCCTACATTCAGTCCGATAGCGGCAATTTGCTCAGGCGGCTCCTTCACTTTGCCATCAAGTTCAACGAACAGTCCACCGATACCGGGTAGTTGGAGTCCTGCGGTGAACACTACAGCTACAACGACTTACACCTTTACCCCGAGTGCGGGACAATGTGCGAATACGGCAACCTTGACGGTGACAGTGAACCCGAAAGTAACCCCTACGTTCAGTCCGATAGCGGCAATTTGCTCGGGCGGCTCCTTCACCCTGCCGTCGAGTTCAACGAACAGTCCACCGATACCGGGTACTTGGAGTCCTGCGGTGAACACTACAGCGACAACAACTTACACCTTTACCCCGAGTGCGGGACAATGTGCAAATACGGCAACTTTAACGGTGACAGTGAACCCGAAAGTAACCCCGACATTCTCACCGATAGCGGCGATTTGCTCAGGCGGCTCCTTCACTTTGCCATCAAGTTCAACGAACAGTCCGCGATGCCAGGTAGTTGGAGTCCTGCGGTGAACACTACAGCGACAACAACTTACACCTTTACCCAGAGTGCGGGACAATGTGCAAATACGGCAACCTTGACGGTGACAGTGAACCCGAAAGTAACCCCTACGTTCAGTCCGATAGCGGCAATTTGCTCAGGCGGCTCCTTCACTTTGCCATCAAGTTCAACGAACAGTCCACCGATACCGGGTACTTGGAGTCCTGCGGTGAACACTACAGCGACAACAACCTATACCTTTCCCCCGGGTGCGGGACAATGTGCAAATACAGCGACCTTTGACGGTGACAGTGAATGCCCCTGTAACGCCTACATTCAGTCCGATCGCGGCGATTTGCTCAGGCGGCTCCTTCACCTTGCCGTCAAGTTCAACGAACAGTCCTGCGATACCGGGTAGTTGGAGTCCTGCGGTGAACACTACGGCAACGACAACCTATACGTTCACCCCTGCTGCGGGGCAATGTGCAAATACAGCAACCTTGACGGTGACGGTGAATGCCCCTGTCACCCCTACATTCAGTCCGATAGCGGCAATTTGTTCGGGCGGCTCCTTCACTTTGCCATCAAGTTCAACGAACAGTCCCGCAATACCGGGTACTTGGAGTCCTGCGGTAAACAATACAGCAACGACAACCTATACATTCACGCCTGCTGCGGGGCAATGTGCAAATACAGCAACCTTGACGGTGACAGTGAATGCCCCTGTTACGCCTACGTTCAGTCCGATTGCGGCGATTTGTTCGGGCGGCTCCTTCACCTTGCCGTCGAGTTCCACGAACAGTCCACCGATACCGGGTGGTTGGACTCCTGCGGTGAACACTACTGCGACCACAACCTATACTTTCACCCCCTGCTGCGGGGCAATGTGCAAATACAGCAACCTTGACGGTGACGGTGAATGCCCCTGTGACTCCTACATTCAGTCCGATAGCGGCGATCTGTTCGGGCGGCTCCTTCACTTTGCCATCAAGTTCAACGAACAGTCCACCGATACCGGGTACTTGGAGTCCTGCGGTGAACACTACAGCTACAACGACTTACACCTTTACCCCGAGTGCGGGACAATGTGCGAATACGGCAACCTTGACGGTGACGGTGAATGCCCCTGTGACCCCTACATTCAGTCCGATAGCGGCAATTTGTTCGGGCGGCTGCTTTACCTTGCCGTCTAGTTCAACGAACAGTCCCATAGGTGGTAGTTGGAGTCCTGCGGTAAACAATACAGCAACGACAACCTATACATTCACGCCTGCTGCGGGGCAATGTGCAAATACGGCGACCTTGACAGTGACGGTGAATGCCCCTGTCACCCCTACATTCAGTCCGATAGCGGCAATTTGTTCAGGCGGCTCCTTCACTTTGCCATCAAGTTCAACGATCAGTCCGATAGGTGGTAGTTGGAGTCCTGCGGTGAACACTACAGCGACGACAACTTATACCTTTACCCCTGGTGCGGGACAATGTGCGAATACAGCGACCATGACGGTGACGGTGAATGCCCCTGTCACCCTCCTACATTCACTCCGATAGCGGCAATTTGTTCGGGCGGCACCATTACTTTGCCATCGAGTTCAACGAACAGTCATAGTCGGCAGTTGGAGTCCTGCGGTAAACAATACAGCAACGACAACCTATACATTCACGCCTGCTGCGGGACAATGCGCGAATACGGCGACCTTGACGGTGACAGTGAACCCGAAAGTAACCCCGACATTCACACCGGTCGCGGCGATCTGTTCGGGTGGCTCCTTCACCTTACCGGCGAGTTCAACGAAGTCAGTATAGGGCAGTTGGAGTCCTGCGGTAAACAATACAGCAACAACGACTTATACCTTTACCCCGGTGCGGGGCAATGTGCGACTACAGCGACCTTGACGGTGACGGTGAATGCCCCTGTTACCCCTACATTCAGCCCGATAGCGGCGATTTGTTCGGGCGGCTCCTTACCTTACCGTCAAGCTCAACAAACAGTCCAGATAGGGGTAGTTGGAGTCCTGCGGTGAACACTACGGCGACGACGACTTATACCTTTACCCCTGGTGCGGGGCAATGTGCAAATACAGCGACCATGACGGTGACGGTGAACCCCAAAGTTACCCCTACGTTCAGTCCGATTGCGGCGATTTGCTCAGGCGGCTAATTACTTTGCCGTCGAGTTCAACGAACAGTCCACGATGGCAGTTGGAGTCCTGCGGTGAACACTACAGCGACGACAACCTATACATTCACGCCTGCTGCGGGGCAATGTGCAAATACGGCGACCTTGACAGTGACGGTGAATGCCCCTGTCACCCCTACATTCAGTCCGATAGCGGCAATTTGTTCGGGCGGCTGCATTACCTTGCCATCGAGTTCAACAAACAGTCCTAGGTGCCGGTTGGAGTCCTGCGGTAAACAATACCGCAACGACGACCTATACCTTTACGCCTGCTGCGGGACAATGCGCGAATACGGCGACCTTGACGGTGACAGTGAACCCGAAAGTAACCCCGACATTCACACCGGTCGCGGCGATCTGTTCGGGTGGCTCCTTCACCTTACCGTCGAGTTCAACGAACAGTCCACCGATATCGGGTACTTGGAGTCCTGCGGTAAACAATACAGCTACAACGACTTATACCTTTACCCCAAGTGCGGGGCAATGTGCAAATACAGCAACCTTGACGGTGACGGTGAATGCCCCTGTCACCCCTACGTTCAGTCCGATAGCGGCAATTTGCTCAGGCGGCTCCTTCACTTTGCCATCAAGCTCAACGAACAGTCCACCGATACCGGGTACTTGGAGTCCTGCGGTGAACACTACGGCAACGACAACCTATACGTTCACCCCTGCTGCGGGGCAATGTGCGACCACAGCGACGATGACGGTGACGGTGAATGCCCCTGTTACGCCAACGTTCACACCGATAGCAGCGATTTGTTCGGGTGGCAGCATTACTTTACCTGCTACCTCAACGAACAGCATAGGTGGCAGTTGGAGTCCTGCGGTGAACAATACAGCGACGACAACCTATACATTCACCCCGAGTGCAGGACAATGCGCGACTACGGCAACCTTGACGGTGAATGTAAACAATGCAACGACTCCTACATTCACACCGATCGCGGCGATCTGTTCGGGGGGCAGCATTACCTTACCTGCTACCTCAACGAACAGCATAGGGGGTACTTGGAGTCCTGCGGTGAACAATACAGCGACGACAACCTATACCTTCACCCCGAGTGCGGGACAATGTGCGACTACGGCGACTTTGACGGTGACTGTGAATAATCAGACGACTCCGATATTCTCACCGATTGCGGCGATTTGTTCAGGCGGTTCATTTACCTTGCCGACGAGTTCTACCAATAGTATTAATGGCAGTTGGAGTCCTGCGGTGAACAATACAGCTACGACGACTTATACCTTCACCCCGAGTGCGGGACAATGCGCGACTACGGCGACCTTGACGGTGAATGTAAATAATCAGACACTCCCGACGTTCAGTCCGATCGCGGCGATCTGTTCGGGGGGCAGCATTACCTTACCTGCTACCTCAACGAATAGTATAGGTGGCAGTTGGAGTCCTGCGGTGAACACTACGGCAACAACGACTTATACCTTTACACCGAGTGCGGGGCAATGTGCGAGTACAGCGACCTTGACGGTGAATGTGAATGCCCCTGTCACTCCTACGTTCAGTCCGATCGCGGCGATTTGTTCAGGCGGTTCATTTACCTTGCCGACGACCTCAACAAATAGTATAGGCGGCAGTTGGAGTCCTGCGGTGAACAATACGGCGACCACGACTTATACATTCACCCCAAGTGCGGGACAATGTGCGACTACGGCGACTTTGACGGTGAATGTAAATAATCAGACACTCCCGACGTTCAGTCCGATCGCGGCGATCTGTTCGGGTGGTAGTATCACCTTACCTGCTACCTCAACGAATAGCATAGGAGGCAGTTGGAGTCCTGCGGTGAACAACACGGCTACGACGACTTACACCTTTACACCGAGTGCGGGACAATGCGCGAGTACGGCGACCTTGACGGTGAATGTAAACAATCAAACGACTCCTACATTCAGTCCGATTGCTGCGATTTGTTCGGGCGGTAGTATTACTTTACCGACGACCTCAACAAACAGCATAGGCGGTACTTGGAGTCCTGCGGTGAACAATACCGCTACGACGACTTATACCTTTACCCCGAGTGCAGGACAATGTGCGACTACGGCAACCTTGACGGTGAATATAAATAATCAGACGATTCCGACGTTTTCACCGATCGCGGCGATCTGTTCGGGTGGTAGTATCACCTTACCTGCTACCTCAACGAATAGCATAGGAGGCAGTTGGAGTCCTGCGGTGAACAACACTGCTACAACGACTTATACCTTTACCCCAAGTGCGGGACAATGTGCGACCACAGCGACCTTGACGGTGACGGTGAATAATCAGACAACCCCTACGTTCAGTCCGATCGCAGCAATTTGTTCGGGTGGTAGTATTACTTTACCGACGACCTCAACAAACAGCATAGGCGGTACTTGGAGTCCTGCGGTGAACAATACCGCTACAACGACTTATACCTTCACCCCAAGTGCGGGACAATGTGCGACCACAGCA